>JAFAHZ010000243.1 GCA_019236975.1 Vulcanimicrobiota bacterium
GGACATTTCCTCCCTATGCGCCCGGTGCGAGTAAGAAATCGTTTCGAGCGGCGCGAACCCTTCCCCATGGCCGGCAATCGCCGCCGCGCCGCAGGCGTGAAGCGGAGCGCCGCAGCGTTGGCGATGGTCCTTAGCGGCTGCGCCGAGAATGCCGCAGCCCCTCACAGTACGCTGCCGTTTGCCTTAGGGCTTTATTCAAGCAGAGCCGCTTCCGCTAGTCCCATCAAGCACGTCGTCATCGTCATGCAGGAGAACCGCAGCTTCGACAACCTCTTTGCCGGTTTTCCCGGCGCCGATGCGCCAACTGTGGGCGTAACCCACGACGGACGGCGCGTCAAGCTCTATGCGGACACGTTGTCGACCCTCGTCGACCCGCCCCACTACTACACGGTCAGCATTCTCGATTACGACAACGGCAAAATGGACGGGTTCAACCTCGAGCCCGGCAAAGATGGTAAAGCGTTGGGGTTGTTTCCGTATGCATACGTCGAGCGAAGCGTCACTACGCCGTACTGGACGATGGCAAAGCAATACGTGCTCGCCGATAAGATGTTTGGGACCGAGCACGGATCGAGCTGGACCGCTCACGTCAATCTCATCGGAACGACGAATCTCTCGCCGACGCTGGCGCTGCTCGAATTTCCTTCCGCCGCGCCGTACGACTGTTTCGCACCGCCCGGCACCACGACCATGACGATCGACGCCGATCGTCATTTCGGCGTCGGGCCGTTTCCCTGCCTGAACCAGTTCCGGACGATGGCCGATACGCTCGACGCGGCGCATCTGACGTGGCGCTCCTACGGCGCGCCGTTCGTCAATCCCAAGGACGTACTGGGAAGTCAGTGGAACGCATTCGGCGCGATCCGGCGCGTACGGTACGGACCCGACTGGAAAAACGTCGTCGTCGGTCCTCCGAAGGTGCTGGCCGATATCGCCGCCGGAGACCTTGCCGCGGTGACGTGGATAACGCCGGACTGGGCGTACTCAGACCACGCCAGCGGCGGCGCGATTCTCGGCCCTTCTTGGGTTGCGGCCATCGTCAACACGATCGGTCAGAGCAAGTACTGGAACGACACGGCGATCGTCATAACGTGGGACGAATGGGGTGGATGGTACGACGATGCCGTTCCGCCGCAACTCGACTTCAAAGGTTTAGGGCTGCGCGTGCCGTGCATTATCGTTTCTCGGTTCGCCAAGCGGCACTACGTTTCGCATACGCTTTACGAATTTGCCAGCATCCAGCGGTTCATCGAGGACACGTTCGATCTGCCGCTGCTCGGCACCGCAGCCGACGGGTACGAGGACGCGCGCGCGAATAGTCTAAGCGACAGTTTCGATTTCGCCCAGAAGCCGCTGCCGTTCAAAGTGATTCCGGCAAAGTACCCCGCGTCGTACTTTGGGCGAATGGCGCCTTCGCTCGAAACGCCCGACGATGATTAGCGCGATCCGGTTATCGCTCGTCGCGACGCTTTTACTCTTAGCGAGCGGATGCGGCGCGCCGGCTGCCGTTCCCCCCGCGCCGGCGAGCACCGTCGTCGATGCGTGCGCGGCGGCGGGACGGTACGTTTCCGTCGGAGGAACGGCGGGGTTCAACACGCTCGTCAGAGCCGACTTTACGACGGCGCTGCGAGCGACGGGCCGCGTGCGGCTCTACGAACACGGCAGCGCGGTATCCGCGGCGATTTCGGACAGTCCTTCCTCAAAACCGTATGCGATTCTGGACGCGATCCAAGACGTTTTCAACGATGCGGGTCCGGGCGAAGCCGAGCTGGGGTTGGTGGGTGCGAACTACTTCACGCTTCCGCCGACGAAGGCGTACGGAGACTATCAATACGAGTACATTGCGAGCGGCTTAAAGCCCGACGCTGCGAACGTGAACGTCCCGTACGGCACGGCCGCATCGTGGCATTTTTCGCGAGCGAACGTGCGCGCGTGGACGGAGTGGGTGCGAGCCGGACGATCCGTCGGCATTAAGACGATGGCGCCGGTCGTGGCGCCCAACGTCGCGTGGGTTGCGCACGATCCGGCCTTTCCGCCGACGCGCCAAGCGTATTACGACTGGAACAGCGATTACTACAAGTTGTCGCGATTCGAGGCGCTCTACGGCGGCGCCATTGCCTTCGATACGCCTTCGGACTTCTTTTTGTCCGGCGGCAGCGGCGCCGGCTACCAAGGTTTCATCGAGCAAGCCATCCGCTGGGCCGACGGGCACGGGCTGCGCGCCACGGTGCTCGTATCGTGGTATGCAACGCGGCGCGTCTTTAGCGCGAGCACCGAGAAGTACGTACGGGTCTTAACGAGGCGCGCCGCCGTTCCGACCGAATGGGCGGTCGACGACTACGAAAACACCAATGCGAACGACGCCGCCGCCATGGGGCCGGAAACCGTTGCAAACACGAGCACGCAAGTCGCGCTATGGCTCGCAACGCATGCGCCGGCGTACGTGCACGGGAGAATCTGCTATCCGTGAGAAGAGGTACGCCGCCCGATCGACTCCGAACGCTCGCCGCCGTCGTAGCGGTCCGGGAAGTTTAGCTCCTTATTTCGAAAACAATTGCCCTTCGTATCCGTTGGCCCAACACGTTTTCCCGACGTACTCGGAGGTTGGCGCGGTAAGGATTGCAAGCCGAAGGGTGTCCGGCTTTCGAACCTGCAGTACCTTTACGGTGTCGCCATCCGAAAGCCAGATCGAGCTGTTTTCCTCGATGGTCTTCTGCTCGTCACCGCTGCTGCCCAGCCAAAGTTTATAATCCGATTCGGCGACAAAGCAGGGCCAATCGGCCGAATTTCGTTGGGTCGTCGCAGCGGCCACAGTGTGAGTCTCGCCTACGGCGATGTCGCGCGAGTGCGAGCATGCCGCGACGGCCACGAAGAAGCACAGCGTGAGAACGCGCATACCTCGGACTGATTTGTCGCTTCGAACCAATTCACCCGCCCCGCCGCTTCGTGCGAGCATTACGCCGCGGCGCCGATTCGCTCCAGGCTGCGGTACTGAATCGCTTCGGCGACGTGCTCGGTCGAGATGGCATCGCTTGCAGCGAGATCCGCGATGGTGCGCGCGACGCGCGCGATACGATCGAGCGCGCGAGCTGAGAACTGCCGGCGCGCGCTCGCCTTCGCCAGCACGGCCAGCGCCGCGTCCTCGAGCGCGCACCAGCGCCGCACCGCGTTTGCCGGAATCCCCGCGTTGCATTCGATCGACGTCTTTCCAAACCGCGTCTGCTGTCGGTCGCGCGCGGCAATAACCCGTCCGCGGATCGTCGCCGATCGCTCGCCGCCATCGTAGCGGATCATGTCGTCGAATGGAACGCGCGCGACCTCGACTTGCAAGTCGATGCGATCGAGCAGCGGTCCGGAAAGTTTATTCGCGTATTTCGCGACGGCGGCGTCGTCGCAGCGGCATTCGGCGCCGCGCACGCCGCGATATCCGCAAGGGCACGGATTCATCGACGCGACGAGTTGAAAGCGCGCGGGATAAGTAAATGTGCCTGCTGCGCGCGCAATAGTTACTGCGCCTTCTTCCAAAGGCTGCCGGAGTACCTCGATCGCGCTGCGTGAAAACTCCGGGAGCTCGTCGAGAAAGAGCACGCCATGGTGAGCGAGCGAGATTTCGCCCGGTTTGGCCAGAGCACCGCCGCCGACGAGGGCCGTCTGCGAAATAGTGTGATGGGGAAAACGGAACGGTCGCGCGCGGACGATGCCGGCCTGCGATCCGAGCAATCCGGCGACGCTGTAGATTTTCGTCACGTCGAGCGCTTCGCGCAACGTCATCGGAGGAAGAATCGGCGGCAGCCGCCGTGCCAGCATCGTTTTTCCGCATCCGGGCGGTCCGACGAGTAGCAGATTGTGCCCGCCGGCCGCCGCAATTTCTAACGCCCTTTTCGCTTGAACTTGCCCGCGCACATCCGAGACGTCACCGTGCACGAGCGCGTCGGCAAGTTCGAACGACGGCGACGCGGTACGCGTGCGCCAGCGTGCGCCATTGCCGGAAACGACGCCTGTCGCCGATTGCAGCGAATCGACTGCATACAACTCGATACCGTCGACGAGCGCCGCTTCGGCGGCGTTGGCTTCCGGCACGATGAGCTTGGCGAAGCCGCCGCGCTTCGCACCCAGAACCATCGGCAAGATGCCGTTGACCGGCAGCAGGCGCCCGTCGAGAGCAAGCTCTCCCAAAGCGATGAACTGCTGCAGTGCGAGCCGGTCGATCTGTTCGTCGATGGCAATTAGCGCGAGGGCGATCGCGAGATCGAACGCGGGCCCGGCTTTACGCACGTCGGCCGGCGCAAGGTTGACGAGGAGATGGCCCGCCGGATATGCGAAGCCGGAGTTGAAAATAGCGGAACGAACGCGACCGCTCGCCTCTTTGAGCGCGCGGTCGGGGAGACCGATGATGCTCAACAGCGGCGTACCCGGCGAGCTGTCCGCTTCGACGCGGACGACGTATCCGTCGATGCCCAGCATCGCGGCAGAGAACGCGAGCGACAGCATACCGCGGCATCCTCTGCGCATCCGGTGGCCGATGCCTAGAGCGGTCCGGTATATCACCGCCATCGTACTCGCATCGACCCTCACCGCATGCGCCGCGCCGCCGTCACTTCCGCACGGCGTCTGGGCGCCGGCGGCGGCGGTCGCGCGCCAACAAGCGGCGGGGGTCTGGGTGCACCCGGTACCGCCGTTCAAGCCTGGATACGGCTCGGTCGACTGGGCGCAGCTCTTTACCGATCCGCGCGCTTGGCACGGCGTCGCGGGAAAGACGGCGGCGTTCGGGCTCTATGCCGGCTGGGTCACCCAGCTCTATCAAGGCAACCGCCCCGCGTTCAATGCGATGACGCGCTTTTTGCACGATCGCAGAATCCCGGTCGAAATCGAAGCACCGTCGCTTCAGGC
>JAFAHZ010000125.1 GCA_019236975.1 Vulcanimicrobiota bacterium
TTTGGCGATCGTATCGCCCGCCTTGACCAGCACCTCGACGACCGGCACCTCTTTGAAGTCGCCGATGTCGGGAACGCGAACGTCGATCGTACTCACGGCTGCCACCTACACCGTTATCGGATTCGGTTTGTTGGGATCGATTTCGTACTTCGCGATCGCCTTCGACACCGTCGCGGCGGGCACCGTGCCCTCGTCGGCGAGTGCCTTGAGCGCTGCGACCGTCACGAAGTAGCGGTTAACCTCGAAGAACTCGCGCAGCCGCCGCCGGAAGTCGCTTCGCCCGTACCCGTCGGTACCCAGCGTCACGTACGGACGCCCCACGAACGGGTGAATCTGCTCGGCAAACGTGCGAATGTAGTCGGTCGCGGCAATCCCCGGTCCCTTGCGGCCGGCGAGCGCGGTCTCGACGTACGAACGGCGAGGCTCGTCTTCGGGATGCAGCAAATTCCACCGGCGCGCGGCGACGCCGTCGCGCTGCAGCTGATTGAAACTGGTCACGCTCCACACGTCGCTTTGCACGTTCCAATCTTTTGCCAGCAGCTCCGATGCGTGTACGACCTCTCGTAAGATCGCGCCCGACCCGAACAGCTGCACGCGCGGCGCCTTCGCATCGGGATCGCCGCCCTGCAAGAGATACATTCCGCGCAGAATAGCCTCTTGCGCGCCGTCCGGCATCTCGGGGTGCGCGTAGTTTTCGTTGAGCAGCGTGATGTAGTAGTAGACGTCTTCCTGATCGGCCAGCATGCGGCGCAGGCCGTCGGCGATGATGACGGCCAGCTCGTAGCTGTACGTCGGATCGTAACTGCGGCAGTTGGGAATGAACGACGCCGCGACCTGACTCTGCCCGTCTTCGTGCTGCAGGCCTTCGCCGTTGAGCGTCGTGCGGCCCGACGTTGCGCCCAAGAGGAATCCGCGCGTGCGGCTGTCGCCGGCCGCCCACGCCAGATCGCCGATGCGCTGAAAGCCGAACATCGAATAGAAGATATAGAACGGAATCATCGGCAGGTTGTGATTGGAATACGACGTGCCGGCCGCGATCCACGACGAGAACGCACCCGCCTCGTTGATGCCTTCCTGCAAAATCTGGCCGAGTTTGTCTTCGCGGTACCACATGAGCTGTTCGGCGTCTTGCGGGTGGTACAGCTGGCCGACCGACGAGTAAATACCCAGTTGCCGGAACATGCCTTCCATACCGAACGTGCGCGATTCGTCGGCGACGATCGGCACGACGCGCTGGCCGATCGTGTGATCGCGCACGATCGTGTTGAGAATGCGCACGAACGCCATCGTCGTCGAAATCTCGCGGTCGCCGGTGCTCTTGAGCTGCGGCTCGAACGCCGAAAGCTCCGGAACGGTCAGCGCAGCCGACTTGCGGCGGCGCTGCGGCACGTGGCCGAGCGTCTTGACGCGTTCGCGCAGATACTTCATCTCCGGACTGTCGTCGGCCGGCTTGAAAAACGCAATCTTTTCGACGTCGGTATCCGGAATCGGTACGTTGAAGCGGTCGCGAAAGTGGCGCATCGCTTCGACGTCCATCTTCTTCGCTTGATGCGCGATGTTGCGCGCCTCGCCGGCTTCACCCATACCGTAGCCTTTAATCGTCTTGGCGAGAATGACGGTGGGCTGACCGCGGTGCTCGACCGCCGCCTTATACGCGGCATAGACTTTCACCGGATCGTGGCCGCCCCGATTAAGCGCCCAAATCTCGTCGTCGGTCCAGTCCGCCACGAGCGCCTTCGTTTCCGGATAGCGTCCGAAGAACTCGTCGCGCACGTACTTTCCGTCGAGCGATTTGAACGTCTGATAATCGCCGTCGACGCATTCGTTCATGAGCTGCACCAGCCGTCCGGTCCCGTCGGCGTGCAGTAACGTATCCCAGCGCGTTCCCCAGATGACCTTGATGACGTTCCAGCCGGCGCCTTTAAAGACGCCTTCCAGCTCTTGAATGATTTTGCCGTTGCCGCGTACGGGGCCGTCGAGCCGCTGCAGGTTGCAGTTGATCACCCAAATGAGATTGTCGAGATGCTCGCGGCCGGCGAGCGAAATCGCGCCGAGCGATTCGGGCTCGTCCATCTCGCCGTCGCCGTGGAACGCCCACACTTTACGATTCGCCGCGTCGATCAGCGCGCGATCGTGCAGGTAGCGCATGAAGCGCGCCTGATAGATCGACATGATTGGGCCGAGCCCCATCGACACGGTCGGAAACTGCCAGAAGTCCGGCATGAGCCACGGATGCGGATACGACGAGAGCCCCTTTCCGCCCACTTCTTGGCGAAAGCGGTCGAGCTGCTCTTCGGTGATGCGGCCTTCGAGGAACGCACGTGCGTAGAAGCCCGGCGCCGAGTGACCCTGCAAGAAGACGAGATCGCCGCCGAAGCTCTCCGACGGGGCGCGGAAAAAGTGATTGAAGCCGACGTCGTACAGCGTTGCCGCCGACGCAAAACTCGCAACGTGTCCGCCGAGTTCCGAGCTGACTTTGTTCGAGCGCACGACCATCGCCATCGAGTTCCAGCGCACGTAATGGCGCAGTCGCGCTTCCAAATCGCGATCGCCCGGCATATTCGGTTGCCGTTCGAGGGCGATCGTATTGACGTACGGCGTTTCGAGGCCGAGCGACACGTGGGCGCCGCCGCGTTGCGCTTCGTCGACGAGGTGACCGATGAGGTCGCGTGCGCGGTCGGGACCTTCGACCGTGAGCACGCCGCGCATGGCGTCGAGCCACTCGCGAGTTTCTTGGGGATCCGGATCGGCGGCAAGAAGCGTCGTCATAGTCCGACGGGAGTTCCATCCTGCGAGCCAATCCCTTCTGATTGGCCCGGGCCAATCGCTCGCCTGGTCTAGGCCGCTTCGTCGACCGAGTTCTCGACTAGGGGCCGATTGCGATACCCGCGGCAGCGTTCGCGAGATTGTCGGGGAGGCGGATAATGCTCGTGGGCGTTACCGCGCCCGGAGCGAAAATCAGGATCGGGCTCTTCGGGTTTGCAACGTATCCGTTGTCGACCGTCTGAACGTACAGATTTCCCGAGTCGTCGAAGACCATCGGGCCTGCGCCCCAAACCGAAGCGAGCTGGGCGAACTCCCCCGAACTTCCGGGCGCGTAGACGAAGATCGTCGACGCGACGTCAACGTAGAGATTTCCCGCGCGGTCGAATGCAAGAAAGCGCGGAATAACGCCGCCGCCGTTCGCCCAAATCGTATACGTCGGCGTCTTACTCCCGGGCGCGTACACCGTGACCGTATGACTGCCGGCGTTTGCGACGTACAAATTGTCTGTATCGTCGAGGGCCATGCCGTTCGGAGCGCTGATGCCGTCGGTAATGGTATACGCCGGCGTCTTCTTCCCGGGGGCGAATGCGGAGACGAAACCACCGGCAAACGTCGGGTACGGCTGCTTCCCGCATCCGTAATGAACGTCGCAGTTGGCGACGTAGAGCGTGCCGGTATGCGAGACGGCAATCGCGTTCGGATATGCCGCGCCCTTGGTAATCGTATACGACGGCCGCGTCTTCCCGGGCGCGTACACCGAAACGTTGCCGGGTTTGGGATTGCTGCCGTTAACGCACGTGGGGCACGAGGCCCAATAGGCGTTATTCGAACCGTCGATCGCCAGCGCCCACCCGTTTTGGCGCGCCATGCCGAAGGAGTACGACGGTTTCGTTTGACCGGGAGCGTATACCGCGACGGTCCCTGTGGTATTGCCGACGTAGAGGTTTCCGATGCCGTCGAAGGTCAACGCGTCCGGACCGCTGACGCCAACCCTGATGGTTTCGACGGGTGCGTTTCTGCCGGGCGAGAAGACCAGCACTTCGTCGATCGTCTTGTTGTGCGCCGTGCCGGCAATCGCGACATAAATACGTTCGCTGCGCGCCATCAGAGCGTTCGCCGGCGGCGCTATGAGGGGTGAACTGATCGTCGCGCAGCCCGCGAGAACGCAGGCCAATCCTAACGCACGCACCGTCATCACGGCGCCACCGCGAACGCGCCCGGCTGGTTCATGCCGCTCGTAATCATACGCGAGGGCGTGCCGCTTCCGGGGGCGTACACGCTCAACTCAGTACTCAACACGTAGAGGTTGCCGGTTCGATCGAACGCAAGGCCGATCGGGCGCCCGGCGATTCCGTTCGTTATGGTGAGTTCTGGGGCCGACTGTCCGGGGGCGTAGACGCTGACGCCCTCCGTGCCCTTGGCGTTTGCTACGTACAGCGTGCCCGCTGCGTCGACCAGCAGAACGCACGGTCCGTCGATGCCGTTCGTTATCGTCCTCGTTGGCGAGGCGCCTCCGGGCGCGTACACCGTGACCGACGACCCTGCGCCCAAGTTGCAGTAATTGAACGAATAGGCACCTTGATTGGCAACGTAGAGATTATCGGAACCATCGAACGCGATCGAGTTGGGGCCGGCGATACCGTCGGTAATAATGCGCGATGGCTTGACCGCACCGGGCGGGTAGACCGCAATGTTCCCCGCCGCCGCCGCCCCGCTGTAATACCCCTGGCACATCGGGCAGTTTGCGACGTAGAGATTGCCCGCGCTGTCGAGGGCAAACGCTTGCGGATTGAATAGACCGCGGCGAATCGTCCGCGACGGAACGCGCCTGCCGGGCGCGTAGACCGTAACGCTTGGAGCGCCGTAACCCGTTTGAAACACTCCGTTATTCAAGACGTACAGATTCCGCGCAGCATCGAAGGCAAGCGCAACGGGCGAATTGAGTCCCCAGCCGATCGTATACGCCGGTGCCGAGCCTCCCGGCGCGAACACCTGGACCGTCTGATGCACCCAGTCCGCATAGTAGAGATTGTCGCGGCGGTCGAAGAGCATGCTCTGGTTAAAAAAGGACGAGCCGTCGACCGCCGTTGGAATCGTACGAATCGGCGAGGCGCTTGCTGCCGAATAGACGCTGATCCACGTTTGGTAATTCGCGGGCAGCATCAAGACGTAGATTTGGCCGTGAACGCTCGGACGATGGGAAGACGCGACTCCGTCCGGGTGCGCTGCAACGGGGGTCGGGTCGACGGCGGCGCCGTTGCATCCGGCGATCAGCAGTGCGGCGACGAGCGCTCCGAATCGAATCACGGTCCACCAACGGATATTGCGATGGGTTCGAAGACCAGCGTGGTAATAGTTCGCGCCGGTTGCGAACTTGCCGGCGAATACACCGTTAGCGACCCGGTACCGAGTGCGTGACGGTTGGCGACGTACAGATTACCTGAGGAATCGAGCGCGATTGCGGAAGGCTTGTCGATACCTGCCCGTATCGTTCGCAGCACCGAGGCCGACCCCGCGCGATATTCGGCGATCCACCCTTTGGCCGAAACGAACGGCGGGTCGTTGGCGACGTAGACGTTCCCCTTGTCGTCCAGCGCCATCGCGCTCGGGGCGGAAATCTCGCTCGTTAAGATGCGAATCGGGGTGCTGCCGCCCGGCGCGTACACCGCAATCGACGAAGATGTGAACGCCGTACCGTCCCAAAGACCTTCGTTCGCGACGTAGAGGTTCCCGGCAGCATCGAATGCGATTGCGTCGGGGTTCAGAATGCCGGCCGTAATCGTGCGCGACGGTGACGTAGTGCCCGCAGGGTAGACCGTAACGGCATTCGCCGAGGGATTCGAAACGTACAAGTTTTCCGATGCGTCGAGAGCGAGGGCGTTGGGATGGTCGACGCCGCTGAGGATCGTGCGCGCCGGCGTCGTGGCACCCGGTCCAAATACCATGACCTTGCCGCCGAACTGTGCCGACGAGTACCAGTCGGCTTCGTAGGCAGCGTACAAGTCTCCGGAAGCATCGAACGCTAAGCTGTGGCACGTTCCCGTATACGGTGCGGGAATGGTGCGTAGAAGGCTCGAGCTTTTCGGCGCGTAGACGTTTATCGACCCAATCCCGGCAGCGGCCAGATCGCCGGCGGCATCCAGCGCGAGCGCCTTCGCACGCGTGCGAATCATATATTCCGGCTTCCCGGTACTCGTTGCATACGACGAAACGCCGATGCCGCCCGCAACGTAGACGAAGCCGCTTGCCGGTCTCGAACGCGCAATCGCCGCCTCGGTAGAACGAAGCGGCACGTAGGGGCCGGCGGCGCAAGCAGGCACGAACGATAACGCAAGCGCCGCGAGAGAGGTTCGAAAGAGCAACGCCGAGCTCCGGTGCAGCTGCGATATCTCTCGATTGGTTTCTGGATCGCAGTATGCGATCCTACACCGTGGGGGCAGGTTCTTCCCTGAGGACGACGGCGATGGACGCGAGCAATACTGCCGCGCCCGCAATCGCCGGCGGCGCGATACCTTCGCCGAAGACGAACAGCGCGAGAATTGCCGCGACGACCGGCTCGAGTAGCGTGGAAAACGACACCGCGCTCGGCGTGAACCAGCGCAAGGCCGCATTCATGGCGGTGTGACCCAGCAGTTGCGAGACGAGCGCCATGGCAACGATGCCACCCCAGGCGGCGCCGTCGGCAAGGGCAGGCGGTGTCTGGTGCGCCAACGTGGCAGCCGCGACGAGCGCGACGGCGGCCCAGGCGTACGTATGCGTGACGATCGTGCGCGTGTCGAGCTGTGCGCGTACTTCGCGCACGAGAATGAAGTACGCACCGATCGCGACGCTTCCCGCGATTGCCAGCAGCGCGCCAAGCGCTTCGTGACCGCCGATCGGCGGTGCCGTGCGATTGAAGCCGACGACGGCGCACACACCGATGCCGCCGGTAACGAACGCCGCACACGCGAGCCGCGTCAGGGGGCGCTTGCGGAAAATTGCATCGTACGCAGCCGTCCAAATAGGCGTCGTTGCGACCAGCAGCGTGGAAATCGCGACGCTC
>JAFAHZ010000214.1 GCA_019236975.1 Vulcanimicrobiota bacterium
GCGTCGATTCCGGCAGGGTTCCTGCTAGTATCGCCTCGCGCAGGTGCTCGTAAATTTGCCGGTACAGCGGCACGATGGAGGCGCGGTCGAGCTCGGGAAGCAGTCCAATGGGCGCCATGGCTGGCGCCATTGTTCGGAATGTGTCACTCCGAGCCTGTCGAAGGGCGCCGGACGATCCCCTTTCCTTAGGAGCAAACAATCTTGGCGGAACATCAGGTCGACGCGGTCGTCATCGGTGCCGGACCCGGCGGGTATCACGCCGCCATTCGGCTCGGTCAACTCGGCAAGAAAGTCATCTGCGTCGACCGCGACGAGGTCGGCGGCGTCTGCCTCAACTGGGGCTGCATTCCGACCAAAGCGCTGCTGCACGTGGGCGAGGTAATCCGCCACATCGAGCATGCCGGAGCGATCGGATTGACCGTCGGCAAACCGGCGGTGGACCGCGAGGGCGTCGCCAAGTTCAAGACCGACGTCGTGAACTCCAACGTCGGCGGCGTGAAGACGCTGTTCAAAGCCAATGCCGTCGAGTTTGTCTACGGCGAGGCGTCCTTCAAGAGCCCCAACGAAATCGTCGTCAAGAAAAAAGACGGCGGCACCGACACCATCAAAGCGAAAAACGTCGTGATCGCGACCGGATCGGCGCCCGTCGACGTCAAGGCGTGGCCCCGCGACGGCGAAACGATCATTAACTCTGACGACGCCGTCCAAGTCAAACGCGTGCCCAAGGATCTGCTCGTGATCGGCGGCGGCGTCATCGGACTCGAGTTTGCGACCGTCTACGCGCGCTTGGGCGCAAAGGTGCTCGTCGTCGAGATGATGCCGCAGATTCTCACTGGCACCGATCTCGAAATCGCCAAGACGCTGGGACGTATTCTGAAAAAGCAAGGCGTCGAGATCATGCTCAATACGAAGGTGGGCGAGATCCGCAAGGACGGGAAGGGCGTGTCCGCAACGCTTAACGGCGAAGGCACGAATAACAAGGACGAAACGCGCAAGTTCGACACCGTGCTCGTAGCCGTCGGGCGCCGGCCGGTCACCGATAACCTGAATCTCGCGGCCGCCGGACTGGCCGCGGACGAAAAAGGCTTCGTCGCCACCGACGCGCAGATGCGCACGAAGGTGCCGCATATTTTTGCGATCGGCGACGTCACCGGGCAGCCGCTGCTCGCGCACCGCGCGATGAAACAAGGCGTCGTCGCGGCCGAAGTCATCAGCGGCGATAAGTCGGCGGCGTTCGATCCCGCGGCGATTCCTAACTGCGTGTACACCGATCCGGAAGTCGCGACGGTCGGACTTTCCGAAGAAGAGGCCAAAGCCAAAGGCTACGAAGTGCGCATCGGTAAGTTTCCGCTCGCCGCCAGCGGTCGCGCGCGTACGATGAACGAAAGCGACGGCGTGCTCAAGCTCGTCGGCGACGCCAAAACCGACGCGCTGCTCGGGATGCACATCGTCGCACCGCAAGCCGAATCGCTGATCGGCGAGGGCCTCATCGCGCTCGAAATGGGTGCGACGCTCGAAGACATCGGCTTGTCGATCCATCCGCATCCCACGCTGACCGAAGGCATTATGGATGCCGCCGAAGCGGCGCACGGCAAGGCGATCCACATCGTCAACCCCAAACCGAAAACGCCGGTCGGCGCGGGAAAAACGTAACGCGGAAGGGCCGGATACACCACGCACGCACGACTGCTCGACTTGGGAACGCGCCCGTACCGCGAAGTATGGGAGCTGCAGCACCGTTTGCACGATGAGGTTCGCGAGGGACGCGAACCCGACACCTGGATTTTCGTCGAACACCCGCCGGTTATTACGCTTGGAAGGCAAGCGAAGCGTGCCAACGTGCTGCTTCCCGATGCGGCGCTGGAATCGCGCGGCGTCGACGTCGTACCGATCGAACGCGGCGGGGACGTCACGTATCACGGCCCCGGACAACTCGTCGTCTATCCCATTCGCAAGCTCGAGCGGTTTCGGGAAATCGTGCCGCTCATTCGCGCGCTCGAGGGCGCCGTCATCGCGACGTGCGCGCGCTTCGGCGTGACGGCCGAGCGCCGGAGCGAACACGCCGGCGTCTGGGTCGCAAAAGACCAAATCTGCGCGGTCGGCCTGGCAGTCCGCCGCATGGTTTCGATGCACGGTATCGCGCTCAACGTCGAAACCGACCTTACCTACGACCGGCTCATCAACCCGTGTGGCCTCATCGGGTACGGGATCACGTCGCTTACAAAGGAAGCCGGACGTCCGGTCACCGTCGAAGAAGCCAAGAGCGCCCTGGTCGAGGACCTCTCCGAAGCGTTCGGGGTGACGTTCGACCGCGAGACCGGGTTCGCGATTGAGGCATAATACGACATAGTGGCAATCGAAATAGATTTAGTCGCCCTTCGACAAGCTCAGGGTGACAAACGCAAGCCGCCGTGGCTGAAGGTCTCGCTTCCTTCGGGTGACGACTACGAGCGCGTCAAAGCGAAGGTTGCGTCGTTATCGCTGCACACCGTTTGCCGCGAGGCTGCCTGCCCGAATCTGGCCGAGTGCTGGGGAGCGGGAACGGCGACGATTATGATTCTCGGCGACGTTTGCACGCGCGGCTGCCGCTTCTGCAACGTGAAGACCGGAAATCCGCGCGGCCACGTCGATTGGCTCGAGCCCGTGCGCGTCGCCGACGCGGTGCGCGACCTCGGCTGGAAGTATCTCGTGCTGACGGCCGTCGATCGCGACGACCTTGCGGACGGCGGAGCGCTGATCTTCGCCAACACGGTGCGCGCGATTCACGAGCGCGTGCCCGGCGCGCGCGTCGAGATTCTCAGCGGGGATTATCGCGGTGACTTGGCGGCGCTCGACGTCGTGATGGATGCCGGACCCGACGTCTTCGCCCACAATCTCGAGACCGTGCGGCGGCTGCAGTCGACCGTGCGCGACAAGCGGGCCAGCTACGAGCAATCGCTGCGCGTTTTGACCCATGCCAAGAAGCGGGCACCGGAGCGTTACACCAAGACTTCGATCATGGTGGGATTCGGGGAGACCGAAGCCGAGGTCGAGGAAGCGATGAACGACGCGCGCACCGCCGGCGTCGACATCTTCACGATCGGGCAGTATCTGCAGCCGAGCAAGAAGCACTTGCCCGTTACCGAGTTCGTGACGCCCGAGAAATTCGACCGGCTCGGGGCGCTCGCGAAGTCAAAAGGATTTCATCAGGTCGTGTCGAGCCCGCTCTCGCGCAGCTCCTACCACGCCGAGCAAGCGTTTCCAGGCTGAAACCGGCCGCTGCGTACCTGAGTTAAACGGGCTAACGTGACGAAGGCTTTCCTCACCCGCCCGGTGCTCGCAATCGTGTGCTCGCTGGTCATCCTGATCGGCGGTTTCGTGACGATGTGGACGCTCCCGATCGGGCAGTACCCGCAGATCGCGCCGCCGGTCGTGACGGTGACGGCGATCTACACGGGCGCCAGTCCGCAAGCGGTCGAGGCGCAGGTGACGACGCAGATCGAACAGGCGGTGAACACCGTCGAAGGCCTGCGCTACATCAGCTCGACCAGTTCGCAAGGCGTCTCGACCGTCACGTGCACGTTCAATCTGGGCGTGAATCTCGATATCGCAGCCGCCGACGTACAGAACGCGGTGCAGTCGTCGCTCGGCCAACTGCCGCAAACCGTCCAGCAAGTCGGCATCACCGTCGCCAAGAACTCCGGGTCGTTCGTCTTGGGCATTGCATTGACGTCCGACGAGAAATCGCTGAGCACGCTCGATCTCAGCAACTACGTCCAGCTGAATATCTCCAACGATCTCGGCCGGGTTCCCGGCGTCTCGCAGGTCATCATCTTCGGGCAGCGCCAGTACTCCATGCGCATCTGGCTCGATCCGCGCAAGCTCGCGCAAGAGGGACTGGACGCGAGCGACGTGGTGAGCGCGCTGCAGGAGCAAAACGTATCGATTGCAGCGGGAAGCATCGGCGCACCGCCGGCGCCGAAGAACCAGCCTTATACGTATACGGTCAACGCGCTGACGCAGCTCTCCGACCCGACGCAGTTCAACAACATCATCCTCCGAGCGGATCCGAACGGCGGCTACGTGCGTCTCGGCGACGTTTCGCGCGTGGAGCTCGGTGCGCAGAGTTACACGACGTCTCTGCGTTTCAACGGCCATGGAAAAACCGTCGGCATGGGCGTGCTGCAGTATCCGACTGCAAACGCGCTGCAAGTTTCCAGCGACGTCCGCGCAAAGATGGAGCAGCTCGCCAAACAGTTCCCGCCGGGCATTCACTGGGAGGTCGCGTTCGACGCGACCACCTTCGTCAACGAGTCCATTCACGAGGTCATCCTGACGCTGCTGCTGTCGATCCTGCTGGTCATCGGCGTCATCTTCCTTTTCCTCCAGGACCCGAAGTCGACGCTGATTCCGGCGGCAACCATACCGGTATCGTTGATCGGCACGTTCTTCATCATGAAGATGCTGGGCTTTACGATCAACACGGTCACGCTGTTCGGCTTGACGCTGGCCACCGGTTTGGTCGTCGACGACGCGATCGTCGTAATCGAGAACATCGCGCGTCACATGGAGCTCAACAAAGGCAAGCAGAGCGGTATCGCCAGTGCGGGCGAAGCGATGCGCGAAATTCAAAGCGCCGTCGTCGCCTCGTCGATCGTTTTGCTCGCCGTGTTTTTGCCGGTCGGTTTCCTGCCCGGTACGACCGGCGAAATTTACAAGCAGTTCGCGATCACGATTGCCGCATCGATCAGCATCTCGCTCTTTCAGGCCCTGACGTTGGCGCCCGTTCTTTCGGCGCGTTTACTCTCCGGCGAGCACGAAACGAGCAACGCGTTCTTCCGATGGTTCAACGGCGCTTTGCAAGGTTTCCGGGATTGGTACGGACGCCGGCTTCCCGGCTTCTTCCGTCGCCGCTGGCTCGTTGCGGGGATTTTTGCGGGAGCGCTCGGCCTCACGCTGCTGCTCGTTTGGTGGACGCCGCAAGCGTTTTTACCGGACGAAGACGTCGGCTACTTCATCACGCTGATTCAAGCACCCGAAGGAACGTCGCTCGAGGGCGAGCAGGCCGTGGGCCGCAAGGTCGAAGCGATCATGCAGGCGCAGCCGGAAGTGCAGTACGTCTTCGACGTCGGCGGCTTCGGATTCAGCGGCACGTCACCCAATCGCGGCGTCGTCTTTACGCTGGTCAAGCCTTGGTCGGAACGGACGACCCCCTTCTGGTGCAACTTCACGTTCGGGATGGCCGGGCAAGCCTGCGCGTCGCATTCGGTATTCGCGCTCGAGCAGCGGCTCAACGGCATCTTCTACATGACGATTCCCGAAGCACAAGTCTTCGCGTTCAATCCGCCGGCCATCAACGGGATCGGGAACTTCAACGGCTTCCAGTTCGAGCTGGAGGACCGCGGCAACGTCGGGCTGCCGACCTTGATGGGAACGGCATTTGCGATCATGGGTGCCGCTTACAAGGATCCGAGCCTGCAGAACGTCTTCACGCAGTTCCGCATCAACTCGCCGCAGATCGAAGCCGACATCGATCGTAACAAGGCCAAGTCGATCGGCGTCCCGCTCGCAAACATCTTCCAAACGATGGAGGTCGATCTCGGATCGCTCTACGTGAACAACTTCACGTATCTCAACCGTTCCTGGCAAGTTCAAGTTCAAGCGGACGAGCAGTACCGCAACAGCGTCGCGTCGCTGCAGAACCTTTACGTTCGCGCAAATCCGCCGGCCGAAGCGAGCCTCGCTGCGACCAATCCCGCGTCGTCGGTTGCAACGAGCAGTACGACGGCGACCGGATCGGTGATGGTGCCGCTTTCGGCGCTGATGACCGCCAAGCAAGTGTTGGGTCCGCCGATCATCAGCCACTACAACCTTTACCGCAATATCGAGCTTTCGGGGCAGCAGGCGCCTGGGACGAGCTCGGGTCAAGCCATTGCGGCGATGCAGCAGATCGCGAACCGCGTGATGCCCAAGGGCGTCACGTTCGAGTGGACCGGCCTGCAGCTCGATCAGATTGCCGCCGGAACGCCGACGAAGATCGTCTTTGCGCTGGCCGTCATCTTCGTCTTCCTGGCGCTATCGGCGCAATACGAAAGCTTTATCGATCCGCTGATCGTGCTGCTTGCCGTTCCGGCCGCGCTGCTCGGGGCGTTAGGCTTCATGAACTTCCGCAGCCACTTGCCGCTTCCGTTCTTCTTCGACCCGACATTGTCGCAAGACGTCTACGCGCAGGTCGGGTACGTCATGCTGATCGGACTTGCGAGCAAGAGCGCAATTCTCATCGTGGAGTTCGCAAATCAGCAGTTGCACGAGGGAGCGACCATCGTGCAAGCAGCGCTGCGGGCGGCACAAGTCCGGCTCCGTCCGATTCTCATGACGTCGATCGCCTTCATCATCGCCGTGACACCGCTCGTGTTTGCGTCGGGCGCAGGTGAGGCGGCGCGCCATTCGATCGGCACGGTCGTGTTTGGCGGCATGGTCGTTTCGACGATCCTGAATCTCGCGATTACGCCGGTGCTCTACGTCATCGTGAAGTCGTTCGAGAAGTGGTTGGACGAGCGTCGTGGTAAGCGGAGCGGCGGCAACGGACGCGCGTTGACTGACGGACACGCAAGCGTCGAGGTCGAAGCACCGGCGCAACCCACGGGGGTCTGAGAAACACCCTTCCCCGGCAGGATTTGAGCCCAGCGGGCCCAACCTCGTGCTGATTGGCGCCTGATAGTTTTAATAATCGGGCTCCGCGCACGCTCCGGGAGATTTCGTGCATGCAAAAAACGCTGTTGCGCGCATTAGCAGCAGTTGTTGCTATGAGCAGCATCTGCAGTTCGACCATCGCGGCTCGCGCCGACGGAACGGAAAACGTCTACGAGCACGTCGTCTCCGGTGCGAACGACGGCATTCGCAATGCGATCGACGAGTGGCATCGGGAGCGCGACGCGCAGAAGGCCCGCGAACGCCGGCAAGCGGCGCAAACCGCGTCGAACGCCGCGCAGCCGTCGCTTCCCGGAACGATCGCGCAGGCTCCGCCGGTCAGCCAGCAGCCCGTCAGCGAGCAGGTCGGTCTTCCGCAGGGCTTGACCTACACGGCCGATTTTTCGGTTGCGTATCCGTTCGGCAATATCGGTACGTACGGCAAGACGTGGCTTTACGGAGGAGCCGACCTTTCGCTTGGGTACGGCTTCAATCCGACAACGCGCGTGTTGGCGAGCATGTTCCAGTTGCAGCATTGGCCCTACGGATTCAACAGCGGTCTCGCTCCGGTGTATTTGGCCGGTTTTCGCAATCCCGTCGGCTGCGCCGATCTCAGTAACGGCAACGGCTGCGGTCCCGGCACCGGGCGCAACGTCAACGTCATGACGAAAGACAACTTCTACGTCTTCAACCTCGAAAAGATGGTCTTTCCGCTGGCGCACATCGGGGTGCCGCTGCCGTTGGTCATCTCGCCGGTCTACGTCGATCGTTCCGGCGTGATCGGCGAAGCCACCCATAGCAACGACATCGTCCCATTCGCTTTCAACCCGCCCGACGGTCCCGTCTTTAACACGCTGCCGGTCCGCACGGCGCAGTTCTACTCGGTTGCCGTCACGCTGCCGTTCTTGAAGACGCCGAAGATGTTCGGCACGTTCACGATGGCCACGCAGTGGCTGGTGCACAAAAACGGCGTCAACTCGCAGAATTCGTGGCAGACGCCGCAGGTGCTGTATCTCGAATACACGCCGACCAAGGCGACCACGCTCTGGATCGAGCCGCAAAGCGCGCGCGACTACCTGCCGACGGACCCCTATCCGGAACACGTCGTTGCCTACTTCGCGGGCGTGTCGCAGCGCTTTGCGAAGTACGGCTTCGTGCAGTTCGTGCTCAACAGCGGCGGTCCGACGAACATGGGGCCCGACAACGTGACCGGCATCAAATGCTTGACGGTGCAGCAAGCGCTCAACAGCGCGTGCGGCATCGCCTTCGGCGGCCTCAAAGCCACGCAGATGCAGCTTCAGCTCGGTATCGGCACGCCGGGCGTCTTCCCGCTCTAGATCGAGGATACGATCGTGAAATCAACGTTGAATCGCGTTTTCGCCCTCGCCGCGCTGGCCGGCATCGCCGCCTGTAGCGCACCGGCGTCTTCGGGGAGCGCGTTGCCATCCGCGCCGTCGTCGATGCACCGCGCGTCATCCGCGCGCAGCATTCTCACGACGTTCGTCGGCGTCGGCGATAGCTTGACGGCCGGATATCAAGCCGGCGGTTTTCTCGGCGACACGAACGTCAAAGATCCGCTCGTGCCGGGCGTCCTCGTCCGCCCCGGACAGGAGAACGGATTTTGGGCCGACGTCGACGAGATGATTTCGGGATTGCCGGATGCGACGGCGATTGCGAAGATGTACGATCCCTCGACGAGTCCGCTTCCGCTCATCAAAGGCCCCGGCCTGAACAATCAGCTGGTGCCGGCGCAGCCGCCGACGCCGTTCGGACTGCTCAAGTCGGGCGACGCGTGCACCGACGATCACGGATTCAACGCTGCGGGTTACCTCTTGAGCGGTCTGCCCGTCGTGCGCATGAACCCGACGACGAAAAACATCCGCGACTTCGGCGTCCCCGGTATTACCCTGCACGAAGCCAACGTACTTTTCGAGCCGCAATCCGACACGTGCGTACCGCTGCCCGGCGTTCCGGGCTTGCTCGCGCTCATCGTCGACGGCGAGAGCAGCACGTTCTGGCCGGTGCTGGGCAACTACGCCGGCATGGGAACGGGACTGAGCGAGGCCCGCGCCGCCGCATCGGTGCATCCGACGCTCGCCACCGTCTGGCTTGGCGCGAACGACCTGCTGAAGTATATGGGCTCCGGCGGCCGTTTCACCGGTCACGACAGCGGGCCGCAAGCCAGGGAAGATCTCATCCAGACGATTCAGACGCTCCAATACGCCGGCGCGAAGACGGCGGTTGCCAATTTGCCCGACGTTCTGCTCACCCCGTACTTCCTGCGCGTCACGATTCCGCACGGCATGAAGATCTGCAAGGTGCAGACCTATGCATTCTGCGTGCTCGTCGGGCTCGGTTTCCCGCCCAACACCGCCGCACCGCTCGTCCTCAAGATCGCGACGTCGTATCATCTGGTCGCGCCCGGATGCGTCCCGGCGTCGACGACCAGTCCGTGCGGCTACCTGACGCTGCAAGGCGCGCTCGGCGCCCTCCAGTACTATCTCGCCAATAGCAATACGCTTCCCGATCTCGACTGCACCGGAGCGAATTTCACCAAGCCGTGCGTTCCGGGAAGCGGGATCGGCACGTATTACATCACGCCGCCGTTCGCCGCCAAGATCCAGGCACTCAATAACGACATTAACACCGGCATTGGGTCGGCAGCGACCTACACGCAATCGGCGTTCGTCGACGTCCGTTCGATTTTCGACGGCATCTCGAGCGGCGACCCGGCAAATCCGTACTTCCAGTTCGCGACCTCGATCAATCCCGGCACCTGCTGCACGCTGGCCGCTTCCGCCGGTCTCGTGAGCTTCGACGGGCTGCATCCGTCGAATACCGGCTATGCGATGGTCGCACATTACTTCATCGAGGCGATCAACCAGCGCTATGGCACGCACATCCGGCAGATCGACGTTCGCAAAGTCTACAAGGGCACGCGCTGTTCGAACAAGCTGTACTGCTTCGCCGATGTTTACGCGCCCCAAGTCGCCGGTCAGGCACTGCTCGTCCGCGACGGCAACACGATCCAGTTCCGCTACTCCGACCAATACTAGTGGCGGGTATAACGCCGGAGGAGCTGCGCGAACGCGCGGCTCCTCCGAAACTTTTCGACATCCGTAAGAATCCCGACGATCGCCAAATTCCGGGATCGATTCGCGCCGACGGTGCCGCGCTCGAAACGCAGACCAGCCTGCCTTTTGACGCAGACGAAGACGTCGTGCTCTACTGCGGCAGCGGCAACTCGTGCAGCCGCGTTGCGAAAACGCTGCGCGACCGCGGCTATAACGCCGTCGCATTGGAGGGCGGCTACAAAGCCTGGGTCGAGGCCGGTTTCCCTACGGAAGAACGCGAGTAGCGCTTACCGATCGCAGGCGGGGTCGAGGCCCAAACGGTGATGGCGCGTTGCGTTGAGCGCCACCAGCTTGCCGTTGCGCAGGGCGTAGGCCGTGCTAACCCAATCGGCGTTGCGATCGCAGGCGCGGCTGCGATCCCAGACGTCGGCATAGAGTAACCCGTCGCGGAAGGCGATGTGAATCCAGCCGCCGGGCCAACCCGGAAACGCGCTGTCGGCGGATGCCATACCGCCTTCGCCCAGCGAACCGGCTTTGGTTGCTTTGCCCGAACGAACGACGAACGCTTGCGCTCCGGAATCGAATCCGTGCCCGTTGTACTCGCAGCGCAGCACGACGACGGCAACCTTCGTACCCGAGACCGTACCGGCGAATAGCTCCTGAACGTAAGCTTGGTAAGCGCCTTCCGAGTCGTTGGCGGTACCGTCTTGCAGCGTCACCTTCGCACAGTTTCCCGGGCCGCCGGTGTAGGCGAAGTTATCGAAGTCGACGCCGGCGACGGCGTGCGGAAATCCGACGAGTCCGCTCGACGGGGGGTAGAAGTCTACACCGTTGAGCACGATCGGCGTTCGGTCGCAATCGACATCCTGAGAAGCGTATCGAACGCGTTTGCCCCAGGTCTGCACGACTGCCTGCATCGCACCTTGCGCGTCGGTCGTAACCGAGGTAACGGTGCCGTTCGCCTTCGTCGCGAGCGTTATGGTGTCGACGCTGATGCCGTTGGGATGACGCGCCGCGAGCGCGTCCGTTAAGACGGCCGGCGGCCCAAATGCCATCTCTGGCTGCTCGCATGCGGCCGCCAAAGCCGAAGACAAAACCAGCGCCAACATCATCGGCGGAGAAACCTAGGCGTAGATGCCTCGCAGTTTGAGCGCTTTGACGACACGGTCGATTGCCAGCGTGTACGCTGCCGTTCGCAAGGTCGCATGGCGCGAGTTAGCGATCCCGCGAATCTCGTGCAGGTTCGTCAGCAGAAAGTCTTCCAGGCGCTGATTGACTTCCGATTCCTTCCAGAAGTACCCGGCACGGTCTTGAGCCCACTCGAAGTACGAGACGGTTACACCGCCCGCGTTGGCCATGATGTCGGGAATGACCGTGATGCCGCGTTCCTTGAAAATGCGGTCTGCTTCCGGCGTCGTCGGACCGTTGGCGCCTTCGACGATGAGCTTGGCTTTCACGTTCGCGGCCGTTTCCGGCGTGAACACTTTTTCGAGTGCGGCGGGAACCAGCACGTCGCACTCGCTGGTCAGCAGCTCGGCGTTGGTGATCTTGTCGCCGCCTTTGAAGCCTTCCAGCGTGCCGTGCTTGGCGACGTGTTCCATCGCACCGCTCACGTAGATGCCTTCGTCGTTATAGTAGGCGCCGGTGACGTCGGAGATGCCGACCACCTTGCAGCCGCGATCTTCGAAGAGTTTGGCCGCATACTTGCCGACGTTGCCGAAGCCTTGAATCGCGATGCTGGTCTGTTCGGGACGAAGTCCGATTTCGGCCATTTCGTCGAGCGCGCAGATCGTTACGCCACGCCCGGTCGCCTCGGTACGTCCGCGCGAACCGCCGATCTCGAGCGGCTTGCCGGTGACCACTCCCGGCATGTTTTGGCGAACGTGCATCGAGTACGTGTCCATAAACCAGGCCATGACTTGCGGCGTGGTGTTCACGTCGGGCGCGGGCACGTCTTTATCGGGCCCAACGACTTCGACCAGCTCGGCCGCGTAGCGCCGCGTGATGCGTTCGACCTCGTTCATCGACAGCTGCGTCGGATCGCAGGTCACGCCGCCTTTTCCGCCGCCGAACGGCAAGTCGACCACCGCGCACTTCCACGTCATCCAAAACGCCAGCGCGGTCACTTCGTCGAGCGTCACGCCGGGATGGTAGCGGATCCCGCCTTTAGCCGGACCGCGCGCGAAGCTGAACTGGACGCGATATCCGGTGTACACCTCGAACTCGCCGGTGTCGCGTTGGAACGGGATCGAAAAGATGATTTGCCGCGACGGGTTGGTGAGGATCCGGCGCATCCCGCCGTCGAGCTCGAGCAGGTCGGCAGCGTCGTTGAAATAGGCGATGGCGTCTCCGAATACGGAGACTTCTCGCACGGCTGTGGTCATAACAGTTGTGTGCCTCCGGACGACACTCTTGGGCGCCGCGCTAGCCCGGCCCTGGCTCGCCCGCGACCTTACACGTTGAACCTGAAGTTGACCACGTCGCCTTCCTGCATCGTGTAGTCGCGGCCCTCGCTGCGCACCAGTCCGGCCGCGCGTAACGCATCCATGGTCTTGTACGCGACGTAATCGTCGTACGAGACGATCTCGGCGCGAATGAAGCCGCGCTCGATGTCGCCGTGAATCTTTCCGGCCGCCTCCGGCGCCTTGGTGCCGCGCGCGATGGTCCAGGCGCGCACCTCTTTTTCACCGGCCGTCAGGAACGTCATCAGGCCGAGCAGCTCGTAAGCGGCGCCGGCAAGGTCGTCGAGGCCGCTGCGCTCGAGACCGAGCTCCGCGCGGTACTCGACGGCCTCTTCTTCGCTAAGACCGGCTAGCTCGGACTCGACCTTGCCGCTCAGCACGACCATCCGGCTTTTCTCGCCGGCGGCGATTTCGCCCAGGGAGCGGGCGAGCGGACCGAGGTTACCGATTTGGTCTTCGTCGACGTTGGCGACGTAGAGCAGCGGCTTCGCCGTGAGGAGGAAGGACTCGGCGGCAACCTGTGCCTCGGGCGAACCTGCTGGAAACGTCCGGGCGGGCGTGCCTGCCTCGAGCGCTGCGACGAGCCGCTCGGCCGCCTCCAGCGACGGACGCAGCTTGGGTTGTGCGCGCACCTCCCGCTCGATTTTCGGCACTCGTCGCTGCATCGTAGCAAGGTCGGCGAGTGCCAGCTCGATGGCGACGATTTCGACGTCGCGCTTCGGATCTGGCCGCTCCTCGACGTGCGTCACGTTTTCGTCTTGGAAACAGCGCACCACCATCGCAATCGCATCC
The DNA here is from genome assembly GCA_019236975.1 of Vulcanimicrobiota bacterium. Lineage (GTDB taxonomy): Bacteria > Vulcanimicrobiota > Vulcanimicrobiia > Vulcanimicrobiales > Vulcanimicrobiaceae > JAFAHZ01. The sequence goes on from JAFAHZ010000214.1 coordinate 12,998, forward strand.
GTTTCCCGGATGTGACTCAAAAACGCATTGCCCAGGCCTTGCCCCGCGCTCGCACCCCGGACGAGGCCCGCAATGTCGACGAAACGCACGCTCGCGGGAACGATGCGTTGCCCGTTGACGAGCTGCTGCAAGACGCGCAGCCGCGCGTCCGGCACCGCCACCTCGCCGACATTCGGTTCGATCGTCGCAAACGGATAGTTCGCTGCAAGGGCTTGCGCCGATCGCGTCAGCGCGTTGAAAATTGTCGATTTGCCGACGTTCGGCAAGCCGACGATACCGCAAGAGAGTGCCATAAAGAACCGCCCTCCGTTCGGCTGGCCGAGCGGACGGCCCTACCGAGCGTGGGTACGATGGGAGGCGGCAATAGAATGGAGGCACCGGTGCCGGACGCGTCGGATACGTCGATATGCGCCAAATGAAGGTCGACAAACTGGGGATCGACCTGCTGACCCACGATCCCGTCGTAATTCTGAAGGATATGGACGGTTCGCACTATCTGCCGATTCTGATCGGACCGTTCGAAGCGACGGCAATCGCGTTGGCGCTCGAGGGCGCGCCGGTACCGCGCCCGCTCTCGCACGATCTCATGCGCAACATCCTCGAGACGCTCAACGCCAATCTCGAACAAGTCGTCATTCACGACATCAAGGATTCCACGTTCTTTGCGAAACTCGTCGTGCGCACCAACGGCGAGCTGCAAGAGATCGACGCGCGGCCATCCGACGGCATCGCGCTCGCGTTACGCATTCAAGCACCGATCTTCGTCTCCGACAAAATCGTGCTCGAGGAAGCGACTGCCGAAAAGAAACCGGTCAACGACACCGAGATGGCACGCTTCAAGAAGTTTCTCGACGACCTGAAGCCCTCGGACTTTAACCGCTAACTGCTCTTCGTTACGGGGGCGTTGAGCCGCAGTTCGACGAGCGAACCGGCTGGAACCTCGACGTCGGTTTTGAGCGTCTGCGATAGTGCGTAACCGCCGAGCGCTCCCATCATCCCGCCGTGCCTCGCTCCCGCGTGCTTGGCTGCGATGTGGCCGGCGACGGCACCGCCGAGCATCAATCCGATCGTCCGCAAATGATGCGTCTTCGGATCGAACTCTTTGGTCGAAACGATCGTCAGACTGACCGGCTCCTTCGTGCCGTCGGGGAGACGCAGGTCGTCGAACACGATCGTCATCGACGGATTGCGCATCGGGCCGGCCGCGTGCACGTTTTCCACGTGTCCGTCGACGATGGCACCCGCCAGTGCTGGGGTTTTGTGGAAGAGCGTGTCGCTCTCGGTCAGCGTAAAGGTGTCGCCGTCGTGGCTGATCTTCGTTCCGACCGCTTTATCCAGCTTCCCGTAAAATACCGTGCCCTTGCCGGCGACGATCGTGCCGGCTTGCGGGGCCGTTCCGCCGGCACTTTCTGTGGTGACGGCGGACTTGTGTCCGCACGCGGCGAGCGCCAAAGCCACGGCCGGCAGCGCGGCCGCGGCAAACGCGCGAAGAGTACGAGTACGAATCATGCTCTTGACGTTTAGCGCAACGATCTCAAATGTCCCACTGCCACGCGTTCCACCACGGGGTCGAGGTCATGTTCGGGCGATACTGGCGCAGATCGCCGGAGCGCACGACGAGCCGGCGCGCGACGTAGATCGGGACGTAGTAGGTGTCCGACCAGATGAGCCGGCTCGCCGCTCGATAGACCGGTGCGCGAACGTTCGGGTCGTCGCTCTGCAGACCAGCACGTTCCAGACGATCGAGCTGGGGGTCGCAGAAGCGAAAGAGGTTTTGACCGGCCGGATACCAGCGATCGCAAGCGGTAAAATTGTAAATGTCGGGATCCCAGTTCACCGTGTTGCTGTAGAGCGCGATATCGTAGCCGCCGCCATACACTGGGCCGTTGGGCACGGCGAAAATCGTCCGGTAAGGATACGTTTTGATCGCAAGGTCGATTCCGGCGGCGCGTAACGATGCCTGCAGCAAGACCCCCGCCCGTTCGAAATTCGTCGCACCGGCAATCGTCGTCAGCGTCAGCGCCAGCCGGCTTCCTCCGCGTGTGCGGATTCCGTCGGGACCGCGGTGCCAACCGTCTGCGTCGAGGAGTCGATTTGCGGCGGCAATATCGAGACGTCGCGCCGGCAACGCTACGTACCCAATCGCGGTCGCCGGCAGCGAGTTGCGCGCCGGCTCGTAGATGCCGTACGTCACCTTCGAAAGAATGTCGCCGTAGGGAACGGACAGCGCCAGCGCGCGACGCACGGTAACGTCGCCGAGTATCGGCTTCGAACAGTTGATCATGAGCGCCGCTTGCGAATTCCACGGAAAGGTTTCAACCGTAACGCCTTCGATCGACCGATACGTCTGCAACAGCGACGTTTGACCGACGACCGTCAAATCGATGCGGTGTGCCGCCATCTCCGTCGCAATCGTCTGATCGTCCGGAATGAACCGCAGCTCGATCCGGGCAAGTTTGGGGCGCCCGCGGAAATACGCGTCGTTGCGCTCGAGCACGATGCGATCGCCCCGGTCCCACGAAACGAAGCGGAACGGGCCAGTCCCGATCGGACGGCTCGAGAGCTCGCCCGCGTTGAAGCTTTGCTCGCGGGCCAGGACGTGCGCCGGCAGAATCGGTTTTCCGCCTTCTTGAAGCGGAGCGAAGAACCGGGAGACGAACGGCGGGTAACGTTCGCGCAAGCGCACGACGACCGTATAAGGGTCCGGTGTCGCGATCGCAGCGACGCGATCGTAGCCTTCGTGCTCGAACGTATTGTTGCGCGGATCCATAACCGCTTTCCACGATTCGACGACGTCGCGCGCGGTAAACGGCTGGCCGTCCTGCCACTTCACGCCGCGGCGCAAATGATAGACGTAGGTTCGGCCGTCGGCCGAAATGCCGCCATTGCGCAGCGACGGAACGCCGGTCGCGAGATCGCCGATGAGGTTTCCGCCGTCGTCGGCTACGACGAGATACGAATAGATCAGCGACGAGACGTCGTACGAGATGTCCATCTCCGACAGATACGGGTTGAGATGGTCGGGATCGGAGATGTCGGCGATACGCAGGACGTGCGGAATGGTCCACGGATGGCGGCCGCCCTCGCCGGGCTGCGCCGGCCGCGCACATCCGGCCAGGCACGCCAACGTCAGTGCAACAAAAGCGACACACCTCATCGCATCGACCTTCGAGGGGACGCGCGCCGTACCTCGAAAAAGGTGCCGCGCCATGGAAAGCGTTGCCGAAATCGGCGTCTTCGGGGGATCGGGTTTTTACTCGCTTCTCGAGCATCCGCACGAGCAATGGATCGAGACACCGTACGGATTACCGAGCGATAGCGTACATCTCGGCGATATCGCGGGGCGTCGCGTGGCCTTTCTTCCGCGGCACGGTCGCGACCATCGTTTTCCGCCGCATACGATCAACTATCGCGCCAACATCTACGCGATGAAGTCGCTCGGCGTGAAGTGGATCCTGGGGCCGACCGCGTCGGGTTCGCTCGCGAAAGCCTACAAGCCCGGTTCGATGGTGGTGTGCGATCAAGTCGTCGACCGGACGTGGGGGCGAAAGGATACGTTTTACGACGGTCCGCGCACCACGCACGTGAGTTTTGCCGATCCATACTGTCCGACGCTCCGGCCGATCGCGGTCGCGGCCTTGCGCTCGCTCGATATCGAGACGCACGAACGCGGTACCGTCGTCGTCGTCCAAGGGCCGCGGTTCTCGACTCGAGCCGAATCGAAGTGGTTTCAGGCTCAAGGCTGGGAAGTCATCAACATGACGCAATACCCCGAATGCTACCTGGCACGCGAGCTCGAGATGTGTTACGTCAACGTGTCGCTCGTCACCGATTACGACGTCGGGCTGGAGGGCGTTCCGCCGGTGTCGCACGTGGAAGTCATCGAAGTCTTCAAGCGCAATAACGAGCGCATCAGGAAAGCCATCGGAACGATCGTCGAAGCCATTCCGGTCGATGCCGACTGCTCGTGCCGGCACGCCCTCGAGACGGCGCGCCTCTAACGTGGGGTTCAAACGGCAGTCGCCGCGCGTGGACGTGGCGATGTATTTTCAGGCGATTCCGATGCTCGTCAAACATCCGTCGATTTTAGCGGTGCCGCTGCTGGCGGCCGTTCTGGCGATCCTGATGGAATCGGTGATCGCGCCCTTTGCAACCAATGCGGTCGGCGGCGCCGGGATCGGTCTGTTCGGCATGCTCGTTCAGCTCGTCTACATGTGGGCGTTCGGCATCGCCATCATCCAAGCCAGCCACATCTGGCGCGAACGGCGCGGTTCGTTCGACGAAGCCTGGGAAGAGGGACGCTCGAAATTCGGCGGCATCGTGCTGGCCGCTATCGGTTTTCAGTTTCTGGTCTGGATTGCCGGCTATATCGGCGCGATCTTCGGCTCGCTCGCCGCTATTCTCAGTCCGCTCTTGACCGCGGTAGCGGCGTTCTTCTTGATTTACGCCATTCCGGCTGCCGCAATAGGGGGCATGCCCGGGTCGCTGGCGATTTCGGCCTCGGTGCGCGCCGTGCGTGCGAACGTTCCCGGCTCGATTCTGCTCGCCGTCGTGTTCGTGCTGCTCTGGTACGTAGGACCGTTTTATCTGCAGTACGTGACCGGAACGCTGCCGTCCATCTACTACAGCCTGATAACGGCGGTCATCGAAGCGATCGTCCTCGCCTATCTCGCCTTTCCTTTTGCCAAACAGTACGACGACGTCGCATTCCGAGGCCTGTGGTAACGCCCGAGCGCGGTCTCTTCGCGTTCTGCGACCATCTCGACATTCGCGTACGCGACCTCGAGCGGGCTAAGCCGTTCTACGCCGCGCTTTGCGGCGCGCTCGGACTCACCAGGATGGTCGACAACGGCGACTGGATCTGCTACGAAACCGACGACACCCGCGACGTCTTCGTCGCTATCGAACGGGATCCCGATTTTACGCCGTCCCGAACGCGAATCGCGTTTCGTGGAGCTTCGCCCTCCGACGTAGACCGCATCTCGGAAGCGGCGCGTACCGCGGGTGCCGTGGAGTTCGAAGGGGCTCACGCGTGCCCCGAGTACACCGAAGGCTACTACGCCTCGTTCTTTTGCGATCCCGACGGCAATCGGCTCGAGGTGTGCTACCGGCCCCGGTAAGCCGTCGTTACGGCGCGGAGACGATGGCCATTCGCACGATTTCGCTCACCATGCCGGGGTTGACGTTCGTGCGAGCGATGCGTTGGGCTTCGCCGATTTTAGCGAGCAGCTCCGCGCCGGCGGCGGCACCGAGTTCGGGAAGCTTCGTCAGCTCTGTGGCGTAATCGCGCATGAGCAGCGCATCCGCGGGCGCTTTTTTCGGCGCCGCTCCTTGGCTGAGCACGCACCAGTCGCGGACGAGCATTTTGATGGTTTGCAGTCCTTCGTCGAGCGTTTCGCGAGACGCCCACGTTTGCTCGGGCGAACGTCCGGCCGCGCTTTCAAAAAACCAGCGCGCGACCGAACCGCGCAGCGATTCTTCGTCGCCGTCGAGGGTCGCGAGCGCGCGCGTCACGCTTCCGCCGGCGAGCGCCGCCGCGGCTTCGGCGTCTGCTTTACTATGGCCGAGGCGTTTCAGGACGTCGACGACGGTGCCGCGCGCCAGCAGCGGAAAGCGCAGCTCGACGAGCCGAGAACGTATCGTCGGCAGCAGACGCTCGGGAGCGTTCGTCGTGAGAATGGCCACGACGCCGTTCGGCGGCTCCTCGAGAAACTTCAGCAGCGCGTTGGCCGCGGCAGGGCTGGCAAAATCCACGTCGCCGAGCAGCAATACGCGCAGCCCCCCGCTATACGACTGCAGCGACAGCTGGCGAACGACGTCGCGGGCGGTCAAATCGTCGGCCGCAAAGCCGCCGCCGCCATCGGCTTCGCCGATCTTCAGCGCACCGGAATGTTCGAAGAAGTCGGGATGATGCGATTCGCCGGAAGCGCGAAAGAGTACGCACGAAGAGCACGTACCGTCGTAACCGAGCAGCGTATCCTTCGAGCCGGTGCAGAGCAGCGACTGCGCTAGCCGGCGCGCGAACGTTTTCTTGCCGACGCCCGCATCGCCTGAGAAGAGATAACCGTGCGCGATCGTATCCCGCGATAGCGCGTTGAAGTATCGCTTCGGCCCTTCTAAGGCGGCAACGTCGAAAAGCGCATCGCTCACGCGCGCGTTTCCGCTCCCAGCCGTCGCCCGATTGCTTCGTACGCAGCCTGAATCAGCGCCTCGCGCTCCAACGTTCCATTCAGAACTTCGTAGCCCGCATTATCGTGCGCGATCTCGAGGAACCCGCGCCGCACCCGCTCGTGAAAGCCGTCGTCTTCGGCTTCGAGCCGATCGGCTTCACCGTGCCTGGCTTGCGTGCGCGCGCGAGAAACCGCGAGCGGGACGTCGACCAGGAGCGTCAAATCCGCACGCAGACCGCCCGTCGCCGCATCGCAGAGCCGGCGCAGCAAGTCGCGGTCGAGGCCGCGTCCGTATCCCTGATACGCCAGCGTCGAATCGACGAAACGGTCGCATAAGACGATCTTTCCGGCGCGCAGCGCCGGACGAATGACGTCGGCGACGTGTTGCGCGCGCGCCGCATTGACCAGCATCGCCTCGGTCAACGGCGCGATCGCGATCGCCGGATCGAGAAAGATCCGCCGCACGGCATCGCCGGCCGGCGTTCCGCCGGGTTCGCGCGTGACGACCACGTCGCGGTCGGCGGCGCGAAGCCGCTCGGCTAGGCCGGCGAGCAGGGTGCTCTTACCGCTGCCCTCAATCCCCTCGATGGTGACGAACATCTTCTGTCTTTATTCTTCTGCGAGGATTGGATGCCATCCGACGCCGGCGTGTTAGGCGACCTTATCGAGTGGTTCTTGGGGCGCTCCGGCGACCGCCGTCAATATAAGCGGCGGGCCGGCTCGTTTCACTTGTGGTGGCAGTCCGGTTCCGGGGAGAAGCCCGAGATGCGGCCCGGTATCGGCATCGAGCTGTCGCCCAACGGGCTCATGTTTTTGAGTCCCGACAAGATCGGTACGGCGGAGTTCAACCTCGTGCTTCGAATCGCCGACAAAAAAATGCCGGTCCGCGTCCGTCACGTTCGCAGCGACGTCGTGACGCACCAGGGCCGCAGCTGGAATCGCTACATGGGCGAGTTCGTCGGCATCGCCGCCGACAACTGGGACGTCATCTGCCGGTACGTAAACCAAGAAGACGAGCCGAAAGACCGCCGCAAGATGCAGAACCAGGAAATGGCCAAACAACCCGACGACGCCTATCGTTTGCTGCCGATGGCCATTCAGCAAAAAATCGTCGAGATGTTAGTCGCCAAAGGCCGGCTCGAAAGACCCCATGGCGGGCAGACCCCGTTGCTCAAGCTCTTCTACGGCGGATTGATCAACCGTCCCGGAAAGAAACCGGCGCATCGCGTCAACGTCCACAGCCGCATCTCGGTCAAAGACGAACTCGTCGCGTACGACACGCGGTTTCTCGTCGAAGACGACGGTACGGTTACGTTTGCGTAACCGACGGTTGCCGATGCGGCGTTTCAGGTTCGTGTTATGGTTTCTTTTCGCGCTTGGGCTGGGGACCGGCAGCGCACAGGCGTCTCGGCTCTCGCACGCAATCGTTCTCGTCGGAAACATAGATTCGGCTCGCAAGAGCTTCGCGCAAGCCGGGTTCAGCGTTACGCCGGCGCGCGCTATCGACAACGGGCTGGTGCATGCGATCGTTCCGTTTGCCGACGGAACGTTCTTGGAACTCCTTGGCGCCGTCCCTCGATCGCCGTACGCGAACGCGATCGCGCGCTTCGCTTCTAGCGGCGCCGCCTTCAGCGCGGGCGGATACGAGGTTGCCGACGTTGCTGCGGAACGTGCGCGGCTCCTAGGTCTGGGATTCGGACTGGAGCCGCTCGACTTCGAGGCGCACTGGATCGATCTCGATTTCTCCGACACACGGCTCTTCAATCCGTTCTTCATCTTTCAATATCGTCATCAGCCGCCGGAGTCTTACCGGCAAAGGTACGCTGCTTATCTGCATCACCCGAACGGTGCGAACGGCCTTCGCGGCATTATCGTCGCCGCCGAACCGCAGTCGGGTGCGGCAGCCGCCTACGCCCGGGCCGGCTTAACCGGCGTAACGGTAGACGAGCGTGGCGCCGGAGACGCACGCATCGTCGTCGCCGAGCTTGCTACAAGCGACCCGGAACGCAAAGGCTCGCGGCTGAGCATCGATCGCTGCCGCTTTTCCTTCCGGTAGCGCGCCCCGCGGCCATGCGAATCAGGTCGCGGCGCCGGATTCCTTCGTTTTGAAGATGCGAACGCGCCGGTTCGGCTCCAATCCCGTGCTGCGCGACTGCAGCCGGTAGCGTTCGGCGAGCTGGTGCTGCATGCGGCGGACGTACGACGTCTGCGGCGACAGCTCGATGGCTTGATTGGTCAGCAGAACCTGATAGATCGCCTCCTCGGCTTCGCGCAGTCCGATTTCTTCTTGATCGATCGATCCCAGATTGAACACGTCGCGCAGCGCGGCTTGGATCTGCGTCGTCGTGTTCGTCTTAATCGAATAGATCGGCACGTTGTCCGACGCGATCTGCTTGAGTTTGGGCTGCTGCTTGCGCTCCAAGGTTTTCAGAGTGAGCACGACGTCGGCCTCGTCCCAGTTCCGCGCCATCGCGGCGTTGACGCGAAGGTTGGAGATCGCGCGCTCGATCTTGTTGCGCGAAACGCCGTAGGGAAAGATCGAGATCGGCCGCTCGCGCTCTTCGGCTTCGTGCTCGTGGTCGAAGCTCTCGGCGAGCTGCGGCATCGATTCGGTGTCGGCCTCTTGGACGACGGTCACCTCGCCGCTGGGTTGACGCTGACGGATCTCAGGCTGCGGCTGATACCCGCGCAAGAGCGCGTCGATGACGTCGGCGACGCTCTTGTGAATCGCCAGCCGGTCTCGATCGTGGATTTCGACGACTACGTCGAACGTTGGGGGCGCCTTGCGCTCGAGGACCGTCTTGCGGGTCCCGCGGCGGCGCGCTTCTTCGTCTGACAGCGTCACCGCGCTAATGCCGCCGACGAGATCCGAGAGCGTCGGATTCATCAACAGGTTTTCGAGCGTCTGTCCGTGGGCGGTGCCGATGAGCGTGACGCCGCGCTCGGCGATCGTGCGAGCGGCTCCGGCTTCGGCTTCGGTGCCGATCTCGTCGATCACGATGACTTCCGGCATGTGATTTTCGACCGCTTCGATCATCACTGCGTGCTGCAACGCGGGATCCGCGACTTGCATGCGGCGCGCCAAGCCGATACCGGGATGCGGAATATCGCTATCGCCGGCGATCTCGTTGGACGTGTCCACGATGACGACGCGTTTGCGATCCTCCGAAAGCACGCGCGCACATTCGCGCAGCATCGTCGTCTTGCCGACGCCAGGACGCCCTAGCAGGCAGATCGACTTCCCGCTGCGCAGTACGTCGAGCAGGATGTCGATCGTGCCGTAAACGGCACGCCCGACGCGGCACGTTAATCCGACGATTTTGCCGGTGCGATTGCGAATCGCGCTGATGCGGTGCAGCGTTTGCTCGATGCCCGCGCGATTATCGGCTCCGAACGGCGAGATGCGCGAGCAGACGTGCGCGATGTCTTCGTGCGTGACCGGCGTGTCGGTGAGATATGTAAAATCGTGCTCGAAACGCGCTTCGGGCGGACGCCCGAGATCGAGCACGACTTCAATGATCTCTTCGATGTTGCCGAGACGGACGAGCGCTTGCCGGATCGCGAGGGGGAAGATATCGAGGAGTTGAGAGAGCTCCCAACTCGGGGAGACGGATGTGGCTCGGACCGCCAATACTGACCCTCACTTCCCTGAGGTGTTTTACCGGACTTTTCCGTTTGTGGATAAGTCCCTGCACGCCGGGTAAGGTTTCTGCTACTCCCTTACCACTCGGATGACTTTCAGTTCGTCGTCGTACGGGCCCTGAATCCGAATGCCGGCCTTGAGCTCGAGCCGCACGTAATCGATGATGTCGCGCGTGATCTCCTCACCCGGAGCCAGCACCGGAATGCCGGGCGGATAGGGCGAGATCGTCTCGGCGCAGATGCGCCCCTTCGACTCCTTGAATCGTACGAACTCAGCGGGAGCGAGAAAGGCATCGCGCGGCAGCATGCGCATCGGCGGGATTTTCGGCAGCCGGTAGTTCCCGCGGTTCAGCCGCTGTTCCAAGATGCCCGAAGGCGCGTACATATCGACGGGCCGGTCGTCGCGCGCCATCTCTTCGAACGCGGTCACGAAACGCTCGGCCGCTTCGCGCGTCGTTCCGATCGTAAAGAGCGCCACCACGTTGAAGAGGTCCGCCAGCTCGACCTGAATGTTGTAGCGGTGGCGCAGCAGATGCGACGCCTCGTAGCCCGTGTAGCCAAGACCTTTGACGGTCACGGCGACCTTCGTCGGGTCCACATCGAAGACGCCTTTGCGGCCCTGCAGCTCCTCGCCGAAACAGTATAAGCCTTCGATGCGATTGAGGCGGCGCCGCGCCTCCTCGGCGAGTTCGATCGCGTGCGACAAGAGTGCCGCGCCGTCGCAGGCCATTTGCTTGCGTGCCACGTCCAGCGACGCCACCATCGGCAGATTGGGCGACGTCGAGAGGAACATCTTCAGCACCGCCTTGAGCCGGTCCAGTTTGATCCGGTCGCCTTTTTGGTGCAGCATCGCGCATTGCGAGAAGGCCGACAGCATCTTATGCGTCGAGTTGATGCAGAGGTCGGCGCCGGCTGCCGTCGCCGAAAGCGGCAGCGCCGGATGAAAGTGAAAATGCGGCCCCCACGCTTCGTCGACGAGCATGAGCTTGCCGGCTCCGTGCACGATGCGCTCGATCGAAGCGAGATCCGCAGCCGCGCCGTAGTACGTCGGTGAAACGAGGTAGACGGCGACGAGATCGGGATGCTCGTCGATCGTTTGCGCGACGGTTTCCGGCGTCACGCAGTGATCCATATGCAGCTCTTCGTCGACCTCGGGCGCCATGTAGACCGGGCAGGCGCCGCTCATGACCAAGCCCCCCAGCATCGACTTGTGCGAGTTGCGGGGCACTGCAATCTTGTCGCCGGGATTAACCGCGGCCATCATCATGCACTGGTTTCCGCTAGTGGATCCATTAATCAAAAAGAACGTGTGATCGGCGCCCCACGCTTCGGCCGCGAGTTCTTGGGCCTCGCGAATCGACTCGGTCGGCTGCAGCAAGTCGTCGATGCCCGGCATCGGCGTCAGGTCGATCGCGCAGACGTTGTCGCCGACGAACTCGCGAAACGCGAGGTCCATCCCGACGCCTTGAATATGTCCCGGGGTGTGAAACGGAAGCACGCCCGAATCGACGTACTCGAGCAACGCTTGGAAATACGGCGTACGGGTTTGGTCGAGCGGCACGTTCTTCGTCAGCGGGCGAGGAGGGGTTCGAACAAGTTCGCGGCGACCTTCACCGATGCCGCCTCGTCGGGCTCGTACGGCAGCGTGCCGATGACTCGCAGTTTACCGTGCAGCGCGCGCAACACGTCGTCGCCGTACGATGGGTCGGTGCCTTTCCAGCGTTCGACGAGCACGGCGCCGGCAACCGGCAAGCGCAGCTGTTCGCAGAGATTGATCGTCAGCAGCGCGTGGTTGAGGGATCCCTTGCGAAGACCGATCACGACGACGACTTCGAGCTTCGCCTGTTGCGCGACGCTGCCGAAGTTTTCGTGCGGATTGAGCGGCACCATGATACCGCCGGCCCCTTCGGCGACCACCGCTCCGTCGATCGAGTTCAACGTATCGACGAGTTCGTACGCGTGCACTTCCGCCGCGCCTTGCGCCAGCGCCGCCGACCAAGGATCGGCCGCCTTCTCGAAGCGCGCCAGCTCGAGATAGCGCGTCGCGGCCAGCTTGCCGGCGCGAGCCGCGTCGCCCGGCATCCCCTGCGAAAGCCCGGTTTGCACGAGCTTCACCACCGTCGGGTGCTCGCCCGCCTCGCGCAGCGCGAGCGCCAACCCGGCAGCAACGCGCGTCTTGCCGACGTCCGAATCGGTTCCGGTGACGAGATAGCGGTGCATCGCGCCCCTGTTCGGCAGGGTGCCGCACTCAACATTTTCACACCATTGCTCCGTATCGTAGAAGCATGCGCGAAACGGCACGTTCCGTCATCGCCGCTGCGGCGGCAATCCCGATCGGATTATCCTTGGCGGCGTGCCGAGGAGAGCTCCAACCTTCGCTGCCGGTGGTGTCGAGCGGCTCGACTATGCTGACGAGCGGGGTGAGGACGCACGCCGCGTGGTCCGGCGTCGTAAAGCACGTCGTCATCATCTATCAGGAGAACCGCACGCCGGACAATCTCTTCCAAGGCTTGCCGGGAGCCGACATTGCGAGCTGGGGCCTGACGCATACCGGCGCGCACGTGGCTTTGATTCCGGTGAGCTTAGCGGGGCCTTACGACATCGGGCACGAGCACCGCGAGTTTACGGTGGAGTATAACGGCGGACTGATGAACGGTTTCGACCGAGTCCGCACGATCGGTTGCGGGAGACGCGGGTCTTGCCCCGCCCCAAGTCGCCGCGCCTTTGCCTACGTTCCGCGCCAAGAGGTACGACCGTATTTCGACATGGCGACGCAGTATGGGTTCGGCGATCGCATGTTTCAGACGAACGAGGGGCCGAGCTTCCCCTCCCATCAGTACATCATCAGCGGAACGTCGACGACGTTAAACGGATCGGCGCTGCGCGCGGCATCGAATCCCGTCACGCCCAACGGGCATCCGACCGGCGGTTGCGATTCGCCGCCCGGCTCGACGGTGCAGCTCATCGATGCCGCCGGCAATACCGCGCGTCAAACGTATCCCTGCTTCGATCGGACCACGCTGATGGATCTCCTCAACGATAGAGGAATCGCGTGGCACTATTATCAGTTCTCCTACGCGCCGAGCTTATGGGCCGGCCCGGCAGCGGTTCTTCACATTCACCAAAACCCAAACTTTATGACCGAAGTCTCGGTCCCGCCGGCCAACGTCTTGACGGATATTCGCAACGGCACCCTCTCTTCGGTGTCGTGGGTAACGCCGGACATGGACGACTCCGATCACGCCCTCGTCACCGACGGCAGCGGCCCCTCGTGGGTAGCGTCGATCGTCGATGCGATCGGCAACAGTCCTTATTGGAACGACACCGCAATCTTCCTGACGTGGGACGACTGGGGCGGCTGGTACGACCACGTCAGGCCGCCGGTCTATAACTCCTACGAGCTCGGCTTTCGCGTACCACTGATCGTTATCTCGCCGTACGCAAAAAAAGGCTACGTGTCGCACGTGCAGCACGAGTTCGGCAGCATCTTGAAGTTCACCGAAGAGGCGTTCGATCTTGGCTCGCTCGGAACGACCGACGTCCGGGCAGACGATCTCGCCGACTTCTTCGACTTCACGCAGCCGCCGCGAACGTTCGTGCCGATCCAAGCACCGCTGCGCCCGGAATATTTCATGCATCGCAGGCCTAAGCCGGGAATGCCGGACGACGACTAGACGGCAATTGGGAAGGTTTTCTTCCGAATTTCTTCCGAGCGGCTTCGCCGCTGGGACGTACCATCGCAGCAAGGGGGATTGCGAAAATGGTGCGTACCTGGGTCGCGGCGTTGGCCGCGGCAGCGTTTTTGGCTTCGTTGACGTCGTGCCGCGGTGGAACCGGTCCCATCGTACCCGCGAGCGGATCCAGCATCGTTGCAACGGGGCTGCGCCCCAACGCCCCGTGGGCCGGAAAGATCGAGTACGTCGTCATCATTTATCAGGAGAACCGCACGCCCGATAACCTCTTCCAGGGCTTGCCCGGGGCCGACGTCCAGAGCTGGGGCTTGACCCATACCGGCGGCAAGGTGCAGCTCGTTCCCGTGAGCGAGAGCGCGCCGTACGATCTCGACCACGAGCACGCGGGTTTTACGACTGAATACGACGCCGGCAAGATGGACGGCTTCGATCGGGAGTTTACCATTGGATGCAAGGTCGCGAGCCAATGTCCGCCTTCAAACCGCCGCGCGTACGGGTACGTTCCGCGCAAGGAAGCACAGCCATATTTCGACATGGCCGAGCAGTACGGTTTCGGCGATCGCATGTTCCAGACGAATCAGGGCCCTAGCTTCCCCTCGCATCAGTACATCATCAGCGGCACCTCGACGATTCGCAACGGCTCGGCGCTGCGGGCCGCGTCGAATGCGAACGCTCCGAACGGACATCCCACCGGCGGATGCGACTCGCCGAAGGGCTCCCTCGTGCACCTCATCGATGCCGCCGGTAACATGAACCGCACCATGTTTCCGTGCTTCGAGCGCTTGACGCTGATGGATCTGCTCGACGCCAAGCACGTGGCATGGCACTACTATCAGTTTGCCTACGCTCCCAATCTTTGGGCCGCTCCCGATGCCGTGTACCACATCCACGAAGAACCGCATTTCAAGACCGAGGTAGCCGCCCCGTCGACGCGGGTTCTCAGCGACGTTCTCAATGGAGATCTCGAACCAGTGTCTTGGGTTACTCCCGACGTCGACGATTCCGATCACGCGCTGATCACCGACGGCAGCGGACCATCGTGGGTGACGTCCGTCGTCAACGCAGTCGGGCTAAGCCCCTATTGGAAGCACACCGCGATCTTCATCACCTGGGACGACTGGGGCGGCTGGTACGACCACGTCAAGCCGCCGGTCTATAATTCCTACGAACTCGGTTTTCGCGTTCCGCTGATCGTGATATCGCCCTATGCGAAGCGAGGGTACGTGTCGCACGCGCAGCACGAGTTCGGCAGCATTCTGAAGTTTACGGAGGAGACGTTCGGTCTCGGCTCGATGCGCACGACCGACGTGCGGGCCGACGACTTGTCCGATTTCTTCGACTTCAATCAGAAGCCGCGCACCTTCGTGCCGATCCACTCGCCCGTCGGACCGCTCTATTTCTTGCATCGCACGCCGAAGCCCGGAGTTCCCGACGACGATTTTTGAGGGCTTTATCCCGTCGGGCGCTCTTCGATCGAAACGTTGTAGAGGAACAAGAACTTGCCCCACTCGTCGGGCAGCGTGTTGCGCTTGATCTGAATCCACGGAATGTACTTCGGCTGCCTGGGCTTGCGCCGCAGCGACATGTTGGCTTCGTCCGGAGTGCGGTTGTTTTTCCGGTTATTGCAGCGCATGCAGGCGCACACGAGGTTCTCCCACGTGGAGGCGCCCCCGCGGCTCTTCGGGGTCACGTGGTCGACGGTCATCAGACGCTCGCCGCGCAGACCGCAATACTGACACGTGTGATCGTCGCGGATGAGGACGTTCTTCTTCGTCAGTGCGACCTTCTGCATGGGGCGCCGGATGTAGTACAGCATGCGGATGATCGAGGGCATCTGCATTTCGTACGTCGTCGAAGCGATCGTGCGGTCGCGGCCGTGCAGCAGCTCGGCCTTCCCGGCGAAGATCATCTTCACCGCACGTTGAAACGACGTTACGTTCAACGCTTCGTACGTGAAGTTCAAAACTAAAACTTCACTCATGAAGGTTGTAAAAACGAGGCATTTTATATGCCTCGCTTCCGGACGAACGTCATTCGGGTCTCGGTTAGCATTTGTGTGATGGCTAACCGTTCCTCGGACCGCAACCTTTCTTTGACCCGTTCGAACGCCGCGCTCGCAATGTCGATTGCGACTTCGGCGGATGCGTGATCGGGATTACGGCCTTCCGCTTCGGTAAGGTACGCGTGGGCGGCGAGCGACAGCGTGCTGATTACTTCCGCAATCAGCGGCTCGACGGGCGGAATCTGGCCTACGAAGCCCGCTTGACCTTCGGGCGCGGTCTCGGCCTGCGAAGTCATTGGGGCGCTTCTTACGC
>JAFAHZ010000250.1 GCA_019236975.1 Vulcanimicrobiota bacterium
GGGATGGCCGACGGCCCGACGACGGGCCAGTTTCCGCTCTCGAGCGGCTCGTCGATGCCCTCCCACATGAGTTTCGTCGAGCCTTTCGGCCCGGAGTGACCCAACTGCAGGCAGATTTTCGCGGCGCTCTGCTCGTGCACGAAATGCACGATGCGCTTCCACGCCGCGACGTGACCCTCGAGATACATGCCGGTACAACCGGGCGAAATGCGGCCATCGCGCGTCACGCACGTCATCTCGGTAAAGACCAGGCCCGCGCCGCCGAGCGCGCGCGACCCGAGATGCACCAAATGAAAATCGGTAGGCATACCGTCGACCGCGCTGTACATATCCATGGGCGAAACGACAACGCGGTTGCGCAGAACCATCCCGCGCAAGGAAATGGACGTGAACATCGGCGGTACCGCGGGTGCGGCACCCGCGCGCCCGGGTACTGGATCGCCTGCGAACCAACGTTCCACTCCCTCGACATAAGGTGTATCGCGCAAGCGGAGGTTTTCGTGACCGATGCGCTGGCTGCGGGTCAGCAGGCTGTAGGCGAACTGCTCGGGCGGCAGGTTGGCGTAGCGCGCGACGTTTTCGAACCACTCCGTCGAGTTGCGCGCCGCGTTTTGCAGCTTGAGGACTTCCAGGCGGCGATTCGCCTCGTAGGCCTTGAGGGCGTCAGCGGTCCGGCCCTTGCTCGCGCCGAGCGTCGCGCAGGCCTCGGCGAGGCCGATGGCGTCCTCCATCGCCAGCTTGGTCCCCGAGCCAACCGAAAAGTGCGCCGTGTGCGCGGCGTCGCCCATTAACACGACGTTGTCGTGAATCCACGACGCGTTGCTGACGCGCGTGAAATTGAGCCAGTCGCGTCCGCGCAGGTGCGCGCTGTTGGCCATAAGCTTATGGCCGCGCAGATATGGCGCGAACAGGCTTTCGCAGAAAGCGATCGTGTCGCTCGTGCCGGCCGTATCGAGGCCGTGCGCGTGCCACGTTTCTTCCCGGCACTCGACGATGAACGTGCTGAGTTCCTCATCGAAGCGATAGGCGTGGACGGTAAACCAGCCGTGTTCGGTTTCCTCGAAGACAAACGTGAACGCCTCGAGGGGCAGCGTCGTTCCCAACCAGACGAAGCGGCACATCCTGCGGTCCAGATCCGGGCAAAACGTCGATGCGTAGGTTTGCCGTACGCGGCTGTTGATGCCGTCGGCGCCGACGACCAAGTCGTAATCGCGATACGCTTCGACGTCGGTCACGTCGGTTTCGAACTGCAGCTCGACACCGAGCTCCGCCGCCCGTTCCTGCAAAATGGCGAGCAGCTTTTTGCGCGAGATACCGCAAAAGCCGTGGCCGCCGGACGTGATCGTGCGGCCGCGAAAATGCACGTCGATATCGTCCCAATGCGCGAAGGCCTGCGTGATTGCCGCATGGGTCGGCTCGTCGGCTGCGCGCAGATTGCCGAGCGTCGCGTCGGAGAATACGACGCCCCAGCCAAACGTATCGAGGGGGCGATTGCGTTCGATGACGCGGATCTCCCAGGCCGGGAACCGCTTCTTGGTCAGAATGGCGAAGTACAATCCGGCAGGACCGCCGCCAATGGACGCGATACGCATCAGTGTTGAATCAAGTTAGCTGAAGAACTCGATCGGCCTCCGTCGGAAAGGAACGACTGTGAAAAGCCGCTGCACGCCCTGTTTCGCCATCCTCTTTGCATGCGCGCTCGTGGTCGCAGCATGCTCGTCGCCCTCCTCCAGAAATGCCTACGTGCCGGAGCCGTTCCAAGCCACGGTGACCAGTCCGCACGGCACCGTGACGATCGTCGGCAGCGGAAAGAACTCCGCGCTCGACTCGCTCGTGGTGTCCTTCATGGAGACCTCGCAAGTTCCCAACGCCGAGCTGGCCGTCTCGTCGAAGGGAAAGACGATTTTTTCGCACGCCTACACGAACACGGCCATGACCAAGCACAAGACCGAGACGACCACCATCATGCGCCTGGCGAGCAACTCCAAGGCGTGGGTCGACGCAGCGATGTTCCAGCTGATTTCGAGTCATAAGGTCAATCCCAAGGACAAAGTGTTCGCCTACCTCGGAATCACCAAGCCGCTGCCCGCGTCGGCCAAGGTCGATCCCCGCGTGTTCGACATCACGATTCAAAACATGATCGATCACAAGTCCGGCTGGGACGACAGCAAGTCGAACTACGATCCGACGTTCAGCATGCGCACCATTGCGTTGAACCTCGGTCTCACCAAGGAAGTCAATCAGACGCAGTACGTGCAGGCGCAGTTGCCGCAGCCGCTACAGGAAGCGCCGGGCACCACGTACGCTTACTGCAACTTCTGCTACACCGTTCTGGGCATGGTTATCGCCAAGGCATCCGGGATGAGCTTTCCGGACTACGTCGCCAAGAAGATCGCCGCACCGCTCAAGCTCCACAACGTGCTGCAGTCGCGGACGCTCGGCAAACTGCTCCACAACGAAATCAACGAGTACTACTCGGCGTACACCGGTCTTTCGGCGGTGTACGTGACGTCGAGCAAACAGTACCCGTATCCGTATGGCGGCGACGGAATGGTGCTCGAGGTTGCGGGCGGAGCATCCGCCCTTGCCACCAACGCCGAGTCCGAGCTCGCCTTCATGAACCACTACATCATTTGGGGTACCGGCACGCCGGAGCCGGGCGCGGATTGGCAGCGCGAAGGCTCGATGCCGGGAACCAACACCTGGGCCGAGCAGGGACCTAACGGCGTCAACTATGCGTTCCTCGTGAATACGCGCCAGTACGACTACGGCTCCAATCCCAACGCGTTTGCCGATTTACAGGGGCAGATCGAGAAACAGCTGAGTCTCTAACGCGATCGCCGCAGGCTTAGCGCTTGCGGGCGATGAGAATGCCGTCGCAGACGGGCACGAGCGAGACGTCGACGCGCTCGTCTCCGGCGGCTTTGACGCTCACGGCGCGCAGCGCGCACGTATCGGCGTCGTTGATCGAGGGATTGGCGACCTTGCCGCTCCACAGCACGTTGTCGATGAGAATGAGTCCGCCCGGCCGCACCAGCCGCAAGCACGCCTCGTAGTATTTGCCGGCGTTTTCCTTATCCGCATCGATAAATGCCATGTCGAACGGTTCCGCGCCGTCCGAGATGAGCCGCTCGACCGTTTCGAGTGCCGGCGCGATCCGTAAATCGATTTTGCCCATGACGCCGGCGTCGTTCCAATAGCGCCGCGCGACCGCGGTATACTCTTCGCTGACGTCGCAGGCGACGATGCGGCCGTTCGGAGGGAGCGCTAGTGCCATCGCGAGCGTGCTGTACCCGGTAAAGACGCCGATCTCCAAGTAGCGTTGAGCGCCGATCGTCTTTGCGAGCAACTGCATGAACTGCGCCTGGTCGGCACCGATCTGCATGCCGGCGTTCGAGCGATGCGAGGTCTCCTCACGCAGTGCGCGCTGCGCCGGCGTTTCGTGCACGGTTTGGGTGAGAATGTACTCTTGAATCGATTGGTCGACGAAGTCGGATTTACCGGTCACGACGTTGCTCCCGCGGACGACGCCGCTGCGTTGCGTTCGAGATCGCCCAGAATGATGGCAGCCGCGCGTTTTCCAGGGAAGCCGCTCACGCACCCGCCGGGATGCGCCCCGGAGCCGCAGAGGTAGAGGTTCGCGACCGGCGTGCGCGTCGGGAACCGCTCCTCGAAGATTTGTCCCGGCAACAGTTCGCCGTGGAAGATGTGGCCGCCGATCAATCCGAAGCGCCGCTCTAGATCCGGGGCCGCAAGCACCTGCCGATGTTCGATGGCGCCGGGCAGATTCGGCGCAACGCGTCCGAGGATTTCGACGATGGTATCGGCCGCGGCGTCGCGCGCCGCCGGCGTCCACCCGTCCGGACGATCGTACGGATACCACTGGGCAAAGACCGACAGGATGTGTTTGCCGTCGGGTGCGAGCCGCGGATCCGTCGGCGTCTGCAAGAAACATTCGATGAGCGGTTCTTTACTCGCACCCTCGGTGCGAGCGTCGTCGTGGGCCTTCTGCAAATAATCGATCGACGGGGCCACGTGGATCGTGGCGCGATGATGCGGTTGCGGATCGCTTCCCGGCCGAGCGGTGAAGTTCGGAAGCTCGCCCAAGCCCAGGTTCAACTTGAGCGACGGGCCGACCGTCTTCCACTGCAGCACTTTATCGACGAAGGGTCCGTCGAACACCCCCTCGTGCAGCAAGTCCAGGAAGGTCGAGCGTGGATGCGCGTTCGATGCGATCGCTCGCGCGGCGATATCGCGGCCGTCGTCGAGCAGCACGCCGATAGCGCGACTGCCGAACGTCAGCACTTGCTCCACGCGCCGGCCGGTGACGATCTTGGCGCCGTGTTTTCGCGCGGCGAGCGCGAGCGCACGCGAGACCGAACCCATGCCGCCGCGCACGTACGCCCAAGCCCCCTGAATCCCGAGCACGCGTCCGGCGAGATGGTGTGCGAGCACGTATCCGGTGCCGGCATCGCGCGGGCCGAGATACGTTCCGATCAATCCGTCGTTGACCAGCTCGGCTTGCAGCACCGGCGTTTTCACGTGGCGCTCAACGAGGTCGGCGGCGGAACCGCGAAAGACGGCTTGGAGCTCCCGATCGAATTTGTCGAAGCGCGGCTCCAGATCGGAGAAGGCGTTGAAGAGCGCCTGTCCCGCGCGATCGGTGAGTTCGCCGTATGCTTCGAAACCGGCCACGTCGGATGGATCGAACGCGGCGATTTCACGCGCGTTGGCGGCGCGATCGCTGCCGAGCAGCAGCGAGCGCCCGTCGACCAGCGGCGTAAACGCGTAGGGATCCTTGCGATAGAACTCTAGGCCGTAGGAACGTAAATCGAGCTCTTCGATGAGCCACGGGTCGAACGTGCTCAGCACGTACGAGGCCATCGACAGCGTGTAACCGGGCCAGACGCCGGTCTCGCTGACGGCAGCTCCGCCGACGACCGATTCGCGCTCGTAGACCACGACCGACATGCCGGCTTTCGCTAAGAGCGCGGCGCAGGCCAACCCGTTGTGACCGCCGCCGATCACGACGACATCGTAGGTTTCCATGAAGAGCCTATACTATTAACGGGTGATGGTTTCTTTGCGCGCGACGCTGGCGGCTATCCCCATCGCGGCGCTGTCGGTCGCCGTGCCGCTGGTGAACCAGGTCGAGCCGCGCGTGTTCGGACTGCCCTTCGTGATGTTTTGGATCGTGGCGTGGGGCTTCGCAGCGCCGGTGTTTCTGTGGGCAATCGGACGTCTCGAGCGGCGGTGGTGAGAACGTGAGCGGGGCCGCCATTGCACTGACGATCGTCGTGGCGGTCGTGGCAGGTACGATCGCCTTCGGCTTGTGGAGCGTACGCAGCATCCCGAAGGACCCGGTGCAGTACATCGTCGGCGGACGCTCCTTCGGAACGATTCTGTTGTGGGTGCTGCTGGCCGGCGAAATCTACACGAGCTTCACGTTTTTAGGGATGGCTGGCTGGGCGTACGGTCGTGGAGCTCCGGCCTACTACATCTTTGCATACGGCGTGGTCGGTTACATTGTCGGCTACTTCTTATTGCCTGCCATCGCGCGCGTCGGCAAAGAACGCGGCTTGCTCACCGCACCGGACTTCTTCGTCGAACGATTCGGCAGCCGCGCTCTCGGCGTCGGCGTCGCGATCTGTCAGTTCGTCCTGCTCGTTCCGTACGTCACGCTGCAGCTGAGCGGCTTGCAGCACATTTTGCAGATCGCGGGCTACGGGGCTTACGATGCGACGGCCGCCGTCGGAATAGCCTTCTTGTTCGTCGCGCTGTTCGTGTTTACGACCGGCCTGCGCGGAACGGCATGGGCTAGCGTAATCAAAGACGTGCTCGTGCTCGGCGCCGTGTTGTTTGCGGGAATAGCAATCCCAATCCAGTTCTTCGGTTCGCATGCAACGCTGATCGACCAGGTGCTGCGGCGGCATCCCGGATTTCTCACGCTGCGCCCGGGAACCGCTCCGAACGGAGCGATTTGGTACGTGACGACCGTGCTCTTTACCGGTGTGGGCTTTTTCATGGGGCCGCAGTCGTTCAACGCCGCGTATAGCGCGCGCAGCGAGAACACGCTGCGGCGCAACGCGATTTTTCTCCCGATCTACGCGGGGGTCGTGCTGCTGCTGGTGTTTTTCGCCGGTCTTTCGGCGCTCTTGATCGTGCCGGGGCTCACCGGACCCAACGCCGATCAGTCGTTCCTCTTGGTGGTGCAGCGCTACTACCCGCCGTGGGTTATCGGTTTTGTCGCGGCGGCGGGTGCGCTTGCGGCACTGATTCCAGCTTCGGCATTGTTGCTCGCCGCGGCAAGCCTCTTTGCCAAGAACGTGCTGGGCGAGTTCGGCATCGCGACGACCGACGCGTCGCGAACGCTCGCGACGCGCGTGCTCGTGTTAATCGTAGCGGGTGCGGCAGTTGTTTTGTGGATCTTGCAGCCGCGAACGCTGGTGGAACTGCTGTTGATCTACTATAACGGCGTGGCACAGTTTGCGCCCGCGACCATCGCCACGTTTGTGTGGCGTCGCATTACGGTCTGGGGCGCGGCCGCCGGTATGGGCGCCGGGTTGATCCTCGCCGTCGTGCTCAGCAATGCCAATCTCCCGCTATGGGGTATCAATCCCGGATTCGTCGCGATGGCCGTGAACGCCGTCGTTCTCGTCGTCGTGTCGCTGCTGACCGCCAAAATAAAAGAGCCCGCAACGGCGAGCTCCTAAGGTCCAGCATCGATGATTTTCGTCACGAGCCTTTCGGCAACGACGCATGACGGAAATCAGTGGTAGCTTGGCCTCGACTGGAAGCAGTCGCGGCAATACACCGGCTTATCTCCGCGAGGATTGAACGGCACTTCCGCAACGCCGCCGCATTGGCTGCACGTCGCCGTGAACATCTCACGGGGACGCCCGCCGCCGCGTTCGCCGCCGCCGCCGCCGCCGCCCTGATTGGTGGAACGCATGGCCTTGCGCGCCTGGCGGCAATCCGGACAACGATTCGGCTTGTTTTGGAAGCCTTTCTGTTCGTAAAAGCGCTGTTCGCCCGAACTGAAGACGAACTGACGTCCGCAGTCGACACAGTTGAGCATTTCATCTACGTACACGAAACGAGAGCTCCTTAGACTCCGTGGGGGGTGTGTTTCGAACGCACCAGCGAGCCTAAGACCTCTTCGAAAATGTACAGCGGGCCAATCAGGAGATAGACCAGATTCTCGAAAAACTTGGGCTTGGTACCTTCGAGCTTGTGACCGACGAACTGGAAGCCCCATCCGAGGATGAAAGCGGCCAGACTGACCTGCCACGCCAACCGCTCCGCCACCAGGTACAGGATGGCAAAGACGACGAGCGAGATCAGGGCGCCGCGCACATCGATCGCGGCGTAATAAATGAGGACGGCGATCGCGGCCACGACCGCGAGATCGACCGGACCGAGATGCACGAGGTGCAACAGTCCCAGAATCCCCAGAACGATCAAAGGAATGCCGAACGCATGACAGATCCGGTTACGTGAATCCGCATGGTAGGCACCGTATTCAGTAAAGAGTTCCGTCTTGGTCACGTCATCATTCCTCGATCGACCTGCCCGGCTTCTGCGACCCCGGCCGGACGCGTCCCTCCTTGCGGGGCCCTCGTGGAACGCGGCGAATGACCCACCGTCATGGGCGCGACCATTACGGTCCCCGAGCGACTTGCCGACGACGTCGTTATCGTCCGGCGCGATTTGCACATGCATCCCGAACTCGGATTCCAGGAGCATCGCACCGCCGCGATCGTCGCCGCTCGCTTGCGCCATTTAGGGTTCGAGGTATTCGAGGGAATCGGTAGGACCGGCGTCGTCGGAACGATGCGCGGCGTGCGGCCCGGACGCACGATTATGTTGCGGGCCGATATGGACGCGCTGCCCATCGTCGAGGAGACCGCACACGACTACCGCTCGCAGCTCGACGGCGTGATGCACGCGTGCGGACACGACGGCCACGTAGCGATTCTGCTGGGCGCCGCGGCGCTCATCGCGGACGGGCGGGAGCATTTGGCCGGAACGGTCTGCTTGGTTTTCCAACCGGCCGAGGAAGGCCAGGGCGGAGCGCGAGCGATGATTGCGGACGGCTTGCTCGAGCGCTTCGGTATCGAACGCGCCTACGGTTTGCACCTCTCCTCGAAATATCCGAGCGGCGTGCTCGGTTTTCGGCCCGGGCCGATGTACGCGTCGAGCGACTCGATCGAAATCGAGGTGCAAGGCGTTGGCGGTCACGGTTCGGCTCCGCACGACGCCATCGACCCAATCTACACTGCGGCGACGTTCGTGACGACGCTGCAGCAAGTCGTGTCGCGACAAATCGACCCGCTGGAGCCCGCGGTGGTCAGCATCGGTGCGATTCACGGCGGCACGATCCACAACGTCATACCGCGGACGTGCGCCATGCTCGGAACGGTACGCACGTTCTCCGAACCGGTGCGGCAATCGATGTCCGGGCGCATCGAACGCGTGCTGCGCGCGTGCTGTGAGGCCTCCGGCGCGACGTACGCCTACACGTATTTAGATCGCTATCCGGTCACGGCGAACGATGCGGTGCAAACAGCCTATGCAGCGCAACTGGCCGTCGCGACGATCGGCGACGAGCGCGTGGTCGAAGCGACGCAGCTGATGGGCGCCGAAGACTTCTCCTTTTACGCGCAGCGCGTACCCGCGTGTTTCTACACCCTTGGGTGTCAAGCGGGCGCGGGTTCCGCCCATCCGCACCACTCGAGCCTCTTCGATATCGACGAGCGCGCGCTGCCCACGGGCGTCGCGATGATGGCCGCGCTCGCGTTTGACGCACCCGCCAACGCACCCTGAGCGTCGCCGACATTCCCGAGGTCATCGAGCCTCGGCGCCTCAACGATTACTTTGAAGTCATGACTCGCGCCGTTTTTCAGGCCGGAGTCAAGTGGCAGCAGATCGCCGACCATTGGCCGGCCTATCGCATCGCCTTTATGGACTTCGATCCGACCCTGGTCGCGACGTACGACGATCTCGACCTCGAACGCGTGCTCGCTATGCCGGGAATCCTGCGCATGCCGCGTAAGGTGCGCGCCACCATCGCCAACGCCAAGGCGCTGCTCGATGCCGAGCGGCAGTTCGAATCGCTACCGCAGTATCTGCGGAGTTTCGATTCCTATGCGGCGCTGGCAAAGGATTTCAAAAAGCGCTTCGCATTCATGGGTGACATGAACGTGTGGTACTTCCTGTTTCGCGTAGGCGAACCCGTGCCGCGTTTCGATGCCTGGGTTGAATCGATTCCCGGTAAGCATCCACGGATGCGCGAGATGGTAGATCTGGCGCGCGCTGCGGGAAAATCCCGCGAGTACTAAACCGCCCGGCGATTGAACGCGCGGCGGTCGCCGACGCGCCGTATGCGCTCGCGGCGCTCTTCGGCTCGGCGCTCTTCCGGGATCACCCACGCCAAGAACGGCTTGGCGGAATCGGTAATGACTTGCCGGCGGTCGTCATAACGGCGATCCTCGGCGCGGCGCTGCTCTAAGCGCCGTTCTAACTGTCTGCGATCTTCTTCAACCACGTGCGTTTCGCGCTCCATCTGCGAGACTTACTCGCCCGGGGGCGGGAAACCTGGCTCTAGTATGCTCGCCGTTCGGCGCTCCGGCGGTCGCTGTAGGACCGACGCTCGATGCCGGCCGGAAGCAGCACCAAGGCGGCCCGCCGGCGCTCGCCGATACGGCGTTCGCGGGCGCGGGGCTCGCGGCGCAAGCGCGCTAGGGCGTGCTCCAATCGATGCTGTGTCTCGCGACTGGTCTTGCCGTTCATTGCCGATTCGTGCCCTGCGGGCGGATCACGTATAAGCCGAGGCTAGGCGCATAGTTCAACGCCGGAATCGTTGCGCCCCCGAGGCCGAGTCCGGATACCTCGTCGGCGGTGGCTGCGGCCACCCGGCCGCAGGTGAGGATTGCCGGAATCAGGGTCGGGTCGCCCGGCTGCAGCTCGTACCACGTTCCTTTGCTCGCGGTGTGGGCGGCGATCGTCCAACCGGCCGGCTCGGCTCCGCCCGCAAAATGCGTTTTCAGATCGGCGAGCGCCGTCGTCGCAAGGCTTTGCACCTGGCCGCTGCACGCGTCGCTCGCGCGCACGCTGAAGGGATCGGCCGGCGGCGTCGCCGGCAGCCGATACAGACGGAACTGCTCGCGCCCTGCCGGTTGCTGACGCGCCACGAAATACAACCCGACGCTGGGCATGTACGTTAGCTGCGGCACGAAGAACACCGGGCTCGACGGCGCGTAGAGTTTGCGCTGTGCGACGTCGTCGGCGCGTGCGATATGCACGGCAAAGCATCCCGCTAACGCCCGCAGGCCGCCGCCGCGCGGGGTGATGCTGACGGCATACGTTGCGCCGAGCTGATGGTACGTCAGGGTTGCGTCGGTCAGCGCCGGCGCGGCGACCGCTGCCGGATACGTTCCGCTGCCCTTGGCAGATTCGATCTGCGCCACGTACGCCTTGAGCTGCGCCGAAAGCGTACTCGCTTTTGCGACGCTCTCGCCGCTGCAGCGTTGCGGATCGGCAACGACGGCGAGCGGATCGGGCGGCGGCGCTTCGGGCAGCGGCGAAAAGAGCCGGCTGAATCCGCCGCCGGGTCCGTTGCCGCCGCCGGACCCATTGCCGCCGCGTTGGGGCAGCGCGGCCAACGGCGAACCGTTAGCCAGCAAACTCGCGCCGGCGCCCATCTTCACCGCGTAGGTGACCGAGTACGTGCGCGGCGTCAGCGGCCGCGCTGTCGTACCGATTGTGTATCCGCCCAGCGTCGTGTACGGCACCGCGTTTTGCGGCCCGGAGAAGACGCCACCGTAGGTGTCGGTGAGGTTGCTGGCGGCAAACGTCAGCGAGCCGTGCGTCAAACGCGCAGTCACGCCGGCATCGAACGTCGCGTAGGCGGGCAAATTGTTGGGATTGTTGCGGCCCACGTACTGCGCGTCGGCTAGCCACTCGAGAATCGAGCGCGGCGCCTTGTAATCCAGCACGATGCCGGCTTTTTGCAGCGGCACGTTCGGCAGTTGCTGACCCGAGATCGTTATCGCGTACGGACTCTGCACGAACGGCGAGTTGGCGACGGCCGTCGAAACGTTGACGTCGTAGTACGGCTGGACGATGAGGTTCCCGAGCGTTGCATAGCCCGCGATCGATCCGCCCTCGTACACGCGTCGTACGTTCGACAACGGTGTTTGATAGTACAGCTGCTGTGCGCCAAACGGCGTGCCGGGCTTCGCATTACAGCCGCCAGGCGAATCGTAAATCGACTGCACTTGCTCGAGGTAGCCGTAGGGGAACTCCGATTCGATCTCGCTTCCGTTCACGTATACCGGCAGCAGCACGCCGCTTTGAACTTGCCGGTACAGTGTGAGCGAAACGTTGCCGCCGGTGAAGGCGTGCGCGTAGCCGGCCCGCGCCGATGTCGACGAACTGCGCCCCGGCGACTGTCCGGGCGCGTTGCCATACGCAACGTTCCCGTTGCAATCGAAACGTAGCGACGTGGGATCGGTGAGAATCGTCGATTGCGCGCCGGTGGGTGCGACGCCGCCAATGGCATACGATGCCGAGTAGGTATCTTGCGCGGTTGGGCGCCAGGTGATCCCGGTGCTTTCCAACAGGCCCGCACCGCCCCCGGTCGCCGCACTGATGCCGGCCGACTGCGCGAACTGCAGCTTGTCGTTGGAACGAATCGCATCGGTGATTTGCAGCGACTCGTAGCCGCTGGTGAACGAGCCATTGTAGAACGGCTGCGATTCCGTGACGAGCGGTGTCGTCGCCTGCTTCGACGACGTCGCATACCCTTGGATCGAAATGGTGTGGCGTTCGCGCGCCGGCAAGCTCGCATTCAGCGTCAAACCACGCACTTGACCCAGCGTCGAGTAACCCAGCGGCGCCGGGCTCGGCGCGATGGCTTTGGAGGCGTCCGGCCCGCTCACGGCGATCGTGCGGCCCAACGCATCGTACAGCGACGTCGACGTCGACGAAAACAGCGATGCCTGAAGCTGCGTGGCCCCCACGAGCGCGTTATCGGTAAGCGCGTAGAGCTGAACGCTGGAATCGCTCGAGTTGCCGGGCCCGTAACCGCACGGTAGCGCCGGCGGCGAATATACGCGCAAACAGACGAGATTGGTGTCGCGCGCGGAACTGAGAAACGTTCCGGTGAGGGCCTGCGAATCGCTGAACTGGTACCGCAGCTTGAGCAAGTCGCCCGAGTAACTCGCGTCGCCGTCGTGATCGTACGCTTGTCCGCTCGAATCGAGAAAGTAGTCGCCGTCGGCCAAACTCGGCACCGCGCGATACACGGTTTGCACCGCGAGTCCGAGCTTGTCGATCGAGCCGCTTTCCGCCAGCGAGTAGTTGTATTTCCCGTTACTAGCTCCGGTCAGCGATGCTTGCGTGAGCCAACTCAACGTCGGCTGCAGCGTCGTGAAGTTGACCGAACCGCCCAGGCCGCCGAGCGACGGACCCATGTGCACCGACGCGCCGGAAAAGAGATCGCTCGCAAAGCCGCGCAGGTTGCCGGCCATGCCGGGTGCGTTGAGTGGTATTCCGTCGAGGGTGAGCTGCGTTTGGCTGGCATCGTGGCCTTCGAGCGAGATCGTCTGCGTCGCGTCGCTATCGTCACTGCTGGTTTGCACGCTGACGCCGGAGAGCTTGTTCAGCGCGCCTGCAAGATCGTCCGATAGCCGGCGCTGTGCCGAATCCTGCGTGATGCTCGTGCTCGAAATGGTCGCCGAAGCGTGCACTGACACCTCACCAATCGTCTTGAGGCCGCCGTTTTCGAGCACGAGGGCGACGCTGACCGTCACCGCGCGGCCTTCGAGCACTTCAAACGCCGTCGAGGTGATGCTGCCGTAACCGCGCTTGACGACACGCGCCCGGTAAATGCCGTCGGGCACGTCGGTAAACCGCACCTCACCGTTCTTTGCGGTGAGTTCGGAGGTAATGACCGGACCGTCCAGCAGCACGCGAGCCAGTTCGAGGGGCGCTTTCGTTGCGGCATCGACGACGTGAATGCGAATCTCGCCCGAATCCGATTGCGCCGGAGCGGGAAGGGGCAGAGCAACCGCCGCGCAGAGCAACGCTAGCGCGGCGACGAGCGCTTTGTGCATTCGATGGTTATTGTAGGCGACGAGCGCTCAAGCTACGCTGTGAGCACTCTGAGTGGGCAGCGTAATCGTGATCTGCGTGCCGTGCCCCGGCGCGCTGTCGATTTCGATATCGCCGCCGGCCCGTTCGACCGCCCGCTTCGCAATCGCCAATCCGAGGCCGCTGCCGGTGAGCTCGCCGCGCTGGTCGCCGCGATAGAATCGTTCGAACGCGTGCAGGCGCTCCGACTCCGACATCCCGGGGCCTTCGTCACGCACGCTCAGCACGACGGTGCCGTTGTTGCGGGCGGCGCGCAGATGAATTGGTGCGTCCGGCGCGTATTTCAGCGCGTTCTCAACGATGTTCCACATCGCCTCACCCAGCTCGCTTGGATCGGCGGAGATCCGTTCGACCCCTTCGACGCTATAGTCGATCACGCGCCGATCGTCTAATCGGCGCGCGGCATCGCACTGCGCGCGCAAGAACTCGCTCAAGTCGATCTCTTGCGGATGGGGCGGCGTTTCGGAATCCATGCGCGCCAGACGCATGAGCCGATCGATCAGCCCGCGCATGTGCTCCTTCTCGAGCGACATCGTGCTGAGAATTTGGCGCGCGATACGCGGCTCGTCGATAGCGCCGCGGCGCAATACGTCGATGTAGCCGCCGATGACAGTCAGGGGCGTGCGCAGCTCGTGCGACGCATCTGCGGCGAACTGGCGCATACGATCTTCACCGCGCCGCCGCTCGTCCATCGCCTCGGCAACACTTGCGGCGGCGTCGTTGTAGGCGGCGGTGAGCGTTGCAACTTCGTCGCCGCCGGCCATGACGAAGCGCCGCTGCGTGTAATCGCCGCCGGCGAGCGCGCGCAGCGAATCGGCCACTTCGTTAATCGGCCGCAACAGCTGAGCGGCGAACGCACGCCCAACGACCCAGGAGAGGATCATCGCGGCGATTGCGATCGCCAGCACGATGCGCCAGTACGGAACGAGACTGATGAGAATCAACGGCCACGACGCAGAAAACGCGATATAGCCGCCGTTCACGGCGGCCAAGCTGAGCGGTTCGAACCGCGCATCGGGCAGCGGCGGCCCCGGCCCGCCGAAGGGCGGCTTCAGACCGGGTGGCGGAAATGCCAACTCGCCTTTTCGCGGTGCGGTGGGCGGCACGTAATGCGCCATACCGCCCGAACTCAACACGCGATCGAGCGCGCGAGGATGCAGCTCCTTGTCGCCGGCGATGTAATGCCCCTTCGCATCGAACACCGTCACGCGCAAGCCGATGCCGCTCAGCGCGTCGACGATCTCGGGTGCCGCTTGGCGCATCGTCATGCCTTCGCGCTCGAACTGATCGAACAGAATGCGAGCTTCTTCGTGTTTGGCGATGAGGATATCGCCGCTAAAGCTGAAGAGCTCGACGACTAGCGCGACGGAGGAGGCCACGATCACGATGAGCACGGTAATGACCAGCAACGCTGCGTACAGCGCCGACAATCGCGATGCGAGCTTCACGGAAGGTTACTGGGAGAGGCCGTAACCGACACCGCGCACGGTGCGGATGAACGAGCCCGCTTCCCCGGGACGGTCGATCTTGGCGCGCAAGTACGAGATGTAGGTTTCGACGATGTTCGGGCCGCCTTCGAAGTCGTGGCCCCAGACGATTTCCAGCAGATGATCCTTGCTAAAGACGCGGCGCGGCTCGCGCATGAACACCGCAAGCAAGTCGAACTCGCGCTGGGTGAACTCCAGCGCGTCTTTGCCGCGCCACGCCTCTCGCGTTTCGGGATTGATCGATACGTCGCGCCAGCGCAGCACGTTCTCTTCGATCAGCTGCGGACGCCGGAGCTTGGCTTGCAAGCGAGCGATCAGTTCTTCGAAGACGAAGGGCTTGACCAAATAGTCGTCGGCGCCGTTGCTGAGCGAACGAACTTTGTCTTCGGTGCCGCCCTTGGCGGTGAGCATCAAGATCGGTGCTTGCGTGATCTCGCGCAGCATCGGAAGCAGCGTGAGCCCGTCGATCTTCGGCATCATGATGTCGAGCACGATGAGCTCGGGATCGAAGCTCTTCACGAGGGTGAGTGCACCTTGACCGTCGGTGGCCGTGCGTACTTCGTATCCCTCGCGCGAGAGGCCGAGCTCCAGCATCTCGCGCACCAGGCGGTCGTCATCGATGACCGCCACGCGGGCATTGGGCATAGCAAACATCTACGCTGCATCGTCAGGCCTCACCCTTGGAACGGGCTGAACCCTCGCCGGCCGCGCGGTCAGGCGGCCCTGAAGGGCGCCCGCAACCGGCGCAGGCGCTGACCGCACACGAGGGCCGCCTGCTCGATCGCTTCGAGCGGGTGACCGACCACCGAGAGCCCCCGCTGCTGCAAGGACCAAGTCAGCGCTGCATCCGGCAGCCAACGGGCGAAAAGGTGCAGTTCGCTGGTATCGGCCGCCCGGGCCAGCTGTTCGAGGACGTCGGCTAAGCTGCAATCCCGGCGGTCCAAGAGCGGCCGCACCACGTCGGCGTCAAAGCGCGCCGAGGTCCAGCCGGCCGCGACGATCAGCACGCGCGACAGCTCCGCGACGCTGCCGCCCTCGAAGTCGATGACGGCCGCCCCAATGCGCCCGGCAAGGGGCATGTCGGTTTGCGCGTGGAGCGTCGCGCTCGTAATGGAGGCGGCCGGACCGGCGGTCAGGAGCGCCCCGGCTCCGATGAAGTACTCGCTCATGCTCCTACTCTGCCACCCCAGAGTGCCAACTGGGTGGCCTTCTTCTTTCGGACCGGAAAAAATTTAGAGGTGCCTCTCGGCACCTCTAAATCTCGCCCACCCCGGTGACCCGACACCGGGCGAACTAACCGATGGGACCTGGAGCCGTGAAGAGAGCCACAATCACGCCGAGCGCGAGTGCCAGTAGAGTCATTCGTTCCTCCGCTTAAGCCTTAGGTACATGAACGCAAGATATCGCCTGGCGGCTAGACAGTCTCTAGTCAAATGTGACTAGGGGACGAGATGGAGCCTGCGCGCCTCGGCAAGAGCCTCGTTTCGCCCGTGGCACTTGAGCTTTCCAATGGCATTCGCGATATGCGCGCGGACGGTGAAGATGCTCCTCCCCGTCCGCGCGGCGATTTGTTTGGTAGCTAAGCCTTCGTTTAATAGGCGAAGCACGGTGCGCTCCGCCGGGCTCAAGACGTCCGGTTTCTCATTGCGACGCGCGATCAAGGCATCCGTGATCGATTCCAAGATACTGACAACCTCGACATATCCCGACAAGGCAAGGAGGCGCAGATCCTCGGCTACCGGTTCAACTGTTCCCCTGAAACGGCGTCGCGCTTGGTCGACGAAGTGACGGCCGACTCGTTCCAGTGCAGCGAGAACGGCATCGTCGGCCTTAATTCTTGTCAGTGCCGACTCGGCGTGCGCGAATTTTCCGTGCAACGCTCGAGCGATTGCCACGTAAAGTAATCCTATAGCTAACTGCCTGCGGCTGAACGCGCAGTCACCCACGGCACCCGACAGATCCGACCACGTTTGCGTTACGGCGGCGGTAGAAGCATCTCGATTATTGTCCAATTCCAAAAGCAACGCGAATAGGGCGCTGTACTGCAGGCGCTCCATCGGGAAGTGCAGCTTGCTACGGCATTCACCGAGCAAGCGATGCGATACGCCAAAATTGCCCTGCCAGGCGTAACGTATGGCCTGAAACAGAACTACGTACTGATTCGTCCGTTGCTTCTTCGTCGAAATGGTTGTGAGGGTGTGAGCCGTTGACTCACTCTCCGCAAAATCGCCGCGCCGAACGGCGACGATTAATTTCTGAAGAAGGGCATTCTCGATGTCAAACTGATCGCCGCCTCGAATCGCGGCTTCGGTCGCGCCCTCAGCGAAGCGTAATTCATCGGTGGTATCGTCGCGGTGCTGACGCGTGAGGGTCGCTAGCGAGGCATAAGCGCGGCTGGCGAGGCTAAAGAGTTCCAGTTCCGTCGCCAGATCGGCGGCTTCTTCGAGCGCCCGTTGCGCGCCGTCCGCGTCGCCCGTGTTGACGGCGGCGACTCCGATACGCTGCAACACCTTTGCGCGCGCGATGTCGCGATCGATCGCCGGTAGTAACACCCTTACGCGTTCCACCGCGGCGGATGCAGTTTTGGCGTCACCCGATACCGCTCGTTGGGCGGCAATCAGCGACAACGCTTCTGCGCGCAAATCTGAAGGTTGATCGTCGTCGTTAGCGATCGGCTCGAGCAACTCGCGCACGTCGTCGCTGCGGTTGGCTAACAACAGCGCCAGGCGCAGCGTTATCGTTGAGCGCAGGCGCCCGTCGGCGCCGGCACGGTCGAGCCCGCGGCGCAGCAGCGCCTCCGCACGCGCCAGCCTTCCTTTGCTTGCGTGCGCGGCGCCGCGCAGTGCCAGCATCCCGGCGTCCTCACGGCGCATCTTCCCGTCGAGCGCTTCGATGGCACGCAGTACGGCATCGATGCATCCGGCGTCGAGCAAATCGAATCCGCGCTCTCGTAGCAGGCCCACGAGCGCCTCGCGATTACCGGCCGCAGCGTATGCCTCCAATGCATCGCGATCGTTTCCGCGCGTTTCCAGTGTGCGCGCGAGGCGGCCGTAGAGTTCGGTTCGCGCCGCATGCGGCATCGAGGCAACCCGCCGGCGCAGCGAGTCTCCAATGGCTGGGTGGGAGAAACCCCACCGTTCGCCGTCGCCTCGCACGAGCGACGTGCGCGCGGCGATGCGCTCGATCGTTCGGCGCGCTCCATCAAAACCGGCGTCCTCCAGCACGCTCGCGTCGAGGCCCGGTAAGACGCTGGCCGCCTCCAGAAGCGACAGTTCATCACCGTCGAGATCGGGATACGCGCGTTCTTCGAGAAATGCGTGTACCAGCTCGCGCGACCGCAGCGCGACGGCGACCGCCCATCCTTCCGCCCAATCCGGCTCCTCTGCGTCCTCGGCCGCAACGCGCAACTCGCCGACGCCAACGATGGCAATCGTCCCCTTTGCCAACCACGTCGCGATTGGCAGGCCAACGCGCGAGCGCGACGCGAGCAGCCACTGCAGGCGACCGTCGCAACGCTCGATCGCCGCAACGAGCTTGGTTACCACCCGGCCGTCGAGCGCTTCTAATCCGTCGATCGCAACGGTGCCGAGCGCGTTTGACGCCGAGGCGATCCAGGCGTACACGGCTTCGCCATCGGACGCGTCGAGCAACGTGCGTGGTTCGGGTGCCGCGTGCAGCCGCTCGCGCAGCGCGCGCGACTTACCGCTGCCCGCCGGGCCGAGAAAGAGTGTGACGGCCGTCACGCCAGCGTATCGAGAGGGGCGCGGTACTCGTCGGGGCCTTCGTAGTAGCCGAGCAGGTGCTCTTCGAGTTTGAGCATCGCCAGCTGCGCGTCGAGGCGATTGTATTCGTCGGCGTGCTCGGAACGGAACTCGTCGTAGGCCGCCTTCGACTCCCAGACGTCGACCGTAATATAGACTTGCGACTCGCTGCGATGCCGGAACAAGCGCGTCCGCCGGAAACCGGGGTGCCGGCGGAACATCTCGACCCACGGTCCGTTGGGGCCGTAAGCATGCTCGAAGGCGCGCACCTGTTGCGGGTGCACGCGGTAGCGGTAGAACACCTCGATCATGGTTCCGGGGCCGGACTTGGACCCGGGTCGGGAACCTTCCCCTTCCCGCTGAGGCGGCTCAGGAAATACGCGATGAGCGCACCCTCCCAGCGCAGGCGCGGCGCCAACCACGCGCGCTGCGCGGGGCACGTGATTTCGCCGAGTTCGAGGACGAGGCTGCCGTCGGCGGCAGTCACTTGCCGGTACGCGTAATAGTCGCGCAGACCGTCCGTGAAGTTGTCGGGCGCAAACCGGTATGGAAACGAGCGCGCGTACAGCTGCCGCCACAACTGCGCGGCAGCGGCGTCGTCGGCGGTGTGATAGCCGATCGATGCGCCGCTTTGGCAGGCCGGCGCGGATCCATCGAAGTGAATGAAGACCGCCGCCTTGACGTTATAGTGTCCGTCGAAGTCGGCGGGCAGCCGCGCGACCGTCACTCCGTGCGCCCGCAACACGTCGGCGGCAGCGTCGGCCACGATCGGCGTCCACGCGCGCTCGCCCGACGCACCCAAGTTGCATTTGTGCGTCGGGAAATGCGGGCAGCTGGCCGGCCGGCCTTCATGCCCGGCCGACACCAAGACGTCGAACGTCAGTGCCGCCACCAGCGTCGTCAACACCAC
The DNA here is from genome assembly GCA_019236975.1 of Vulcanimicrobiota bacterium. GTDB lineage: Bacteria > Vulcanimicrobiota > Vulcanimicrobiia > Vulcanimicrobiales > Vulcanimicrobiaceae > JAFAHZ01. The sequence goes on from JAFAHZ010000250.1 coordinate 19,314, forward strand.
GCCGTCAGGAGTTCGCTAGGCCGCGCTCAGTTCCACCGGACGCGCTCCGCACCGCAGCGTCCGCACCGTACCGCTGCCAAAATCGTAGACGAGCACGCCGCGCAGGCGGTTCGGAGCGTACGCAGCCGCTGCACTTCGAATGGCGCGCATCGATTCGAGCCTCCGGCCGTCGCCCGGTAACCGCCGAAATACGACGCCATACAAACCTCCGCACCGGCCGTGAACGACGGCGTCGAACGGCCGGGCGTCGCGCCCGAGCGCGGCAACGCCTCGGCGCTTGATCGCGAACAAGCGCGACGCCAAGCGGCTTTGCGCGAACCGGCTGATTTCGCGGACGATACGATCGCGCTCGGCAAAGAGCAACGCCGGGCGGATCCCATCGCGCGCCAATCGCTGAACGAGCGCTTCGAAGCGCAGCAAGGCCTCGTCCTCGAGGTGATGGCGGCCGAGCCGCGCGAGGATGGCATCGCGCATGGCACGCTCGGCGAGCTTGGGAAGCCGGTTGGCGACGAGAATGGGGTCGAACATGTTGGCAGCTTAGCGCCCAAGGGTGCCAGGTGGGTGGCATTTTGCAAATTTCACGCGAGCACAATTTAAAGTGCCAGGCGTATGGCACGTTCGACGCCTAAGCTGAGCCCATGCAACGCGTCGACGGCCGCTTCATTTATTCCGCGTCCGACCTGAACGATTTTCTCGAGTGCGAGCACCTGACCGAGCTCCAGCGGCGCGTGGCGCTCGGCGAGCTGCGCCGGCCCGAGGCCGACCCGGCGACTGCGCTCTTGGCACGCAAAGGCGACGAACACGAGCGGCGGCATCTCGAGCGCCTGCAGCACGAGCACGAAACCGGCGTTGCCATCATCGCAACCGGCGGCGAACGGTCGATCGCGGCGTGGGAAGCCGCGCAGAACGAAACGCTTGCAGCAATGGCGCGCGGCGCGCACGTCATCTATCAGGCGACGTTTTTCGACGGTGCATTTCTGGGCCGCGCTGACTTTTTGCGCCGCGTCGAGCGTCCGTCGGCAACGTGGGTGTGGAGTTATGAAGCCGTCGACACGAAGCTGGCGCTCAACCCAAAGCCGTACTATCTCGTGCAGCTCTGCAACTACAGCGAACACCTCGCGCGACTGCAAGGCACGATGCCGCGCGAGATGCACGTCGTCTTGGGCAGCGGTGACGAGCGCCACTTCCGCGTCGACGACTTTGCGGCGTATTACCGCAATCTCAAGGCGCGCTTCCTCGAACGCATGCAGACGGCACCCCACGACACGTATCCGTTTGAGAACGGACACTGCACGATCTGTGCCTGGAATCGCGACTGCACCCGGCAGCGCGACGCCGACGACCATCTGAGCCTCGTTGCCAACATTCGCAAGCATCAGATCGCAAAGCTGGAAGACGCCGGCATCCGCACGCTGGCGGCGCTCGGATCGGCTTCTGCGGAGCGGCGTCCGTTCGGCATGATCGAAACGACGTTCGACAAGCTGCGCGATCAGGCGCGTCTGCAGCACATCGGACGCAGCGAAGGGCGGCATGCGTACGAGCTGCTGGCGTTCGACGACGGCGAAGGGTTCGAGCGTTTGCCCCAGCCCGACGAAGGCGACCTCTTTTTCGACATCGAGGGCGATCCGTTGTACGCGCCGGACCGCGGATTGGAGTATCTGTTCGGCTTCTATCTGCCCAAAGAGAATGCGTACCGCGCGTTCTGGGCGCACAGCGACCGTCAGGAACGGGCTGCATTCGAAGACGCCATCGACTTCATCGAAACGCGCCGGCGCGCGTATCCGGGAATGCACGTCTACCATTACGCCCCCTACGAACCGACGGCATTACGCCGGCTGATGGGATTTTACGCAACGCGTGAACGCGAGCTCGACGATTTGCTGCGCAACGAAACGTTCGTCGATCTGTACGCGGTCGTCCGGCAAACGCTGCGTATTTCGCAACCCAGCTATTCCATCAAGAAACTTGAAGCATTCTACGGGATGAGGCGCGCGACCGGCGTACGGCGCGGCGACGACTCGATCGTGATGTTCGAATCGTGGCTGGCAGGCGGTGACGAAGCGATTCTGTACGACATCGAACGCTACAACGAAGACGACTGCCGCTCGACGCATCGCTTGCACGAGTGGCTCCTGGAGCGGCGCACCGAGTGGGCCGCGGTCTTCGAACGGACGCCCCCGTGGCACGAACGCCAGGCGCCGCCGGCGCCCGACGACAACGGACGTTCCGAGCTGAGCCGCCGGCTGCTCGACGGATTACCGCCGCCGCGTTCGGAGGCGGATCTGCGGCAATCGGCCGATACCGTGCGGGCCCGCTGGCTGCTCGGACACCTCGTGTCGTATCACGCGCGTGAAGCCAAGCCCGCGTACTGGCGGTTGTTCGACCGCTGCGCGAACGCCGACCGGCTGCTCGAGTTCGATCACGAGGCTCTGGCGGGATTGCGACTGCGCGACGACATCGCACCAGAAAAAGTCAAGCAGTCCTACATTTATACATACGCGTTTCCCGAGCAACAGCACAACCTCGGAACCGACAGCCCATTCAGCCCGCATCACGACGCGACCGCGGGGACCATCGTGGCAATCGACGACGAACGACGTGAGCTGCGCATTAAACTCAGCCGCAAGATCGTCCCGGATACCTTGCAGGCGCTCATTCCAGGGCGACCCATCGAAACGCCGCTGCAGCGCGATGCGCTCGCGCGCATTGCCAACGCCTATCTCGAAGGGACGCTCGAGGCGCGTCATCCGGCGACGCTCTCGCTGCTGCTCGCGCGACGGCCAACGTTCGTGCGCCCGCGGCTGTTCGTACAGCCGCCCGTCGTCGACGCCGCGTCGGTCTCAGAGGTCGTGGCAGAGCTGGCCGGCAGCCATCTCGTCGTCCAAGGGCCGCCCGGATCGGGCAAGAGCACGATCGGTGCTGCTGCGATCGTCGATCTTCTCGCACGCGGCAAGCGCGTCGGCATCCTCGCCACCGGCCATCGCGCGATACATAACCTGCTGCGCAAGGTCGAGCAACGCGCGCGAGCGCAAGGCCTCATCTTCCGCGGGTTGCAGAAATATTCGTCGAGCAATGAAGGATCGCGATACGAGTCGCCGTTCGAAACGTCGTACGTGACGCCGGTCGACGATGCGGGAGCTTTTGCCGGCTCACCGCACCAACTCGCAGCAGGAACGTCGTGGCTGTTCGTGCGCGAAGATCTCGCGGGCACGTACGACTACCTCTTCATCGATGAGGCCGGGCAGGTCTCGCTCGCCGATGCAGTGGCGTGTTCGGCCAGCGCGGCGAACGTCGTGTTGCTCGGCGATCCTTTGCAACTGGCGCAAGTATCGCAAGGGTCGCATCCGATCGGGACGGGCGTCTCGGTGTTACAGCATCTGCTTGGCGCCAACGAAACCATCTCTCCCGACTGTGGCGTCTTTCTCGACGTATCGTACCGCATGCACCCCGCAATCTGCGCCTTCATCTCGGAGGCGGTGTACGATGGGAGACTCCACGCAGCAGCGGCCTGTGCCAACAACGCGGTAGCTTCGCCCGGGCTTTCCGGCAGCGGGTTACGGTATCTGCCGATCCCTCACGACGCGAACTACCGTGCCTCCGACGAGGAGGCCGATGCCATCGTTCTTGCGATCCAAGAGTTGTTGCAAGGCACGGTCACGGTCTCTGATAATCCCGAGCGTCCGCTCACGCATGACGACGTGCTCGTCGTGTCGCCGTACAACGCGCAGCGCACGCGCATCCGCCAAAAACTCGCAGCGGCGGGACTCGGCGACGTGCGGGTCGGTACGGTCGATAAGTTTCAGGGGCAGGAAGCGCCGGTCGTGTTCTATTCCATGGCGACGTCGAGCGGCGCGACGCTCCCGCGCGATCTCGAGTTTCTCTTCGAGAAGAATCGCCTCAACGTGGCGATCTCCCGCGCGCAGTGCCTGACGGTGCTGGTGTGCTCGCCCAAACTCCTCGAGCTGCGCTGCCGCACGCCGGAGGAGATGGCGCTCGTGAATCTCCTCTGTGCCTACGTCGAGTCGGCTACTTCGGCGATGCCTGCGCGTGCGGGCGCATGATGTCTTCGAGCATGTCGGTCGTTCCCGGAATGCGCTCGAGGTGCGGGACCTTCACGCCGTCATGGTAATCGAGCGATAAATGCGAATACCAGCCGCCGGTTTTCACGAGCAACTCGATCGGTGCGTTTGACAGCTTCGCGTTCTTGATCGCCGCAGTCCAGATGCCGTCGCTAAACGCTCGGTTGTTGACGGCGACGATTTCCATTTGCGGAGCCAAACCGGCGTTCCACGCAGCCGAATCCTTACGAACGTCCATGACCATGCCTTTGTTGCTGATGTTGGTTCCGGCGTCGTACCAGGAACCGACGTACGTAGTGTCGCCCCGCCGGCCGTAGTACTTGTTGGGCGTGTCGTTATAGACCAGCTTATAACCGGAGCGCTCGATCATGTCGGTCGGCGGTTGCGGAGCGATCGAATACACGTACTTCTGGAAGAAGGCGTGCCAGTCGTAGGGGACGACCTGATTCAGATAGCCTTCCAAATCGGAGCGCGTATAGGTGACGACTTTCGGCGCCGACGTGCCGCCGGCAAGGAGTTTCGCGTAGTCGTCGAGCGACTTCGTGCCGTGCGACCGTTCGCGAATGATCGTATCGGCATCGAGCCAGATCAGCTCGCCTTCGCCGTAGTGGTCGCCCGCGGTGCGCCGCAGGGTCGGATACCAGCCGCGGGCGGTCAGGAAGTAGTACGGTCCGCCGATCGTGGTATCGGCCAACGGCGTCGTGTCGCGTCCCGGTTCGTAGTAAAACCGCGCGTACAAGTTGGCTAAGTATTCCGGGTACTCTTTCGGATCGCGAATGCCCGACCGAAACGCGAGCATATCGCCGATGTATTGGTTCATGCCCTCGTACTGCCACAGCAGCTCGGTGAGTTCGGGATAGGGATCGTTGAAGTTCGGCTCTTGCAAGCCGACCGGACGGCGGTACTTGCCGTTCCACGAGTGCGAGATTTCGTGTGGAATCAAGTCGCCGTTCGCATCTTGCACCTTTGCGTTCGTCATGAAGTCGAGCGCTGCGCGGTTGTCGCTGGACTGGTGATGCTCGATGCCCTCGAAGCCGATTCGGTCGCTGAGGGTCAGTTCGGCATGATAGACGTTCCAATGCCGGCCGCCATAGAAGGCCATCGTTTCCGGCATGAGGCGTTTGTACGCGTCGATCAGCTCGGGCTTGACGTCCAACGCCTCCGGGCCATCGGCGAACATGTCGAGATAGGCGGTGGCTCCGTCGCCCGTCCACGTCGTCACGTGCTTGACGAATCGTCCCATGTCGGTCGGCGAATCCACCAGCGTTTCCAGCGTCACGGTATCGAAATCGACGCGATTGCCGGTACGGCGCGCGACGGGCAGCGCCGACGCGTAATCCCAGCCGTCGGGCATAATCAGGCTCGCCCGCACGTAATACTGTTCGTTGTCGACGTTGCGCTGATATAGCAGATAGCAGTTCCAGTTGCCGACCATGATGTTCGGCGTGGCCATCGTCCCTTCGGCGTTGAGCAGCACGGTGTAGTCGGCAGTTATCGTGGTAACTCCCGGCGGTACCGTAAGATGGAACGCGTACATATCGACTTGGTCGCGGTGCCACGCCAGCGGTTTGCCGTTGGCGCGGACGACCAGCTCCGACATTTGATTGAGGGCGCCCGACGGCGAGTGATCGCCCGGGATCCACTGCGGGAAGTCGATCGTAAACGCACCCGGGGC
>JAFAHZ010000123.1 GCA_019236975.1 Vulcanimicrobiota bacterium
CAGGACCGCCGCCAACCTACATACTGGGTGGGTCAGCCACCTCTATGAGCTTCCCGTGGGGTGTCGCGACCGATCTAGTCGGCGACGTTTTCGTTAGCGATGACGGCAACAACCACGTTTTTCGATTTGACACCGGTCGTGCGGGAACGCCGGCCCACGGGAACATAGCGCCGCAGGGGACCATTGTGAACGCACAACTAGACAATCCGGCGCAAATCACCAACCCGGCCCCGACTCTCTGACGCACCTTTTTCGGCCCAGGAGCGGCCTTTCAGGTCCCCTCCTGGGCCTTACCCGAGAATCCCAACCTCGAAGGCAAGCAGCGCCGCTCGTACGCTATCGGGTCCGGCTCCTTTCACGCGCCCGTCCGCGCCAATGACCCGATGCGCCGGCACGAACAAATCGATCGGCGTGCGGCCCATCGCGCGTGCGACCCCGCGATACGATAGAGGCCGCCCGACGGCGCGCGCGACGTCGGCGTACGACACGATTTCGCCTAAGCTCAGCGCCGCGACGCATTCCCACACCGCACACTCGAAGGGCGTGCCCGCGAACTCCAGGGGAAGGTCGAAGCGCCGCAACCGCCGCGCGAAGTACGCGCGCACCTGATCGGCGGCCTCGCCCAGCAGGGCGTCCGTGCGCCAGCCCGGATTAACGGCTCGTATTTTTTTCTTCACGAATTGGGCCGCGACGATGGCGCGGCCGTTACCGATAACCCTGAGGTCGAACGCTAGCGGCGTCCGTATCGTTGAGTGCGTAGGTGATACGACCGGCGGCATGAAACCGTCTCGTTACGCCGAGAGGGGGCTTCGTTCCGTCCGGCTGGGGGTAGCCCAGCGGAAGCGGCGCCTTCTAGTGGAATATCACTGGGCTCATTCCGGAGGTTTACTTGTGAAACAGCCCCTTATGCGCGCATTCGCCGCTTTGGCGATCGTCGCACTGACCGCGTGCAGCGGTCACTCCAGCACCGGCAGCGTCATGCCCTCGGCGCCCGATCAAGGGCCGGCCATGATGTCGCCGGCCGCTTACGACGCGGCTTCGGCGTCGCTCGACGCGGCGATGCCGATCGACGACACGGCCGGCCTCGGACCCGAGAATGGATTTTTGCCGATGACGCGTCCGAATGCGGCCGTTCCGGCGTGTCCGCCGCACGCGCTCGCGCCGCGCGAAATGCGCTGCTTCGCGTGGATTCGCACCGACCTCGTTCCGGTAGAACGTCCCGACGGCGGCATTCCGAGCGGCGTCGGTTACACGCCGACCGACATTCAATCGGCGTACAAACTCGACCCGTCGAAAGGCGGCGGTCAAACCGTCGTCATCGTCGACGCGTACGGCTACAAGACGGCGCTCAAAGACGTTGAGTTCTATCGCCAGGCCGCGGGCTTGCCGAGCGTCTCCATCAAAATATTGAATGAAAACGGGAAGGCGTCGCCGCTGCCCAAACAGCCGGGCAAAACCTCCTCGAACTTCGGCTGGGTCTACGAGCAATCGCTCGACCTCGATGCCGTTTCGGCTGCGTGCCCCAAGTGCAACATCGTGATGCTGCAAGCCAAAGACACGAGCACCGGACTGTTCACCGCGATCGCGACCGGATTCAAGATGTCGAAGATCGTGAGCATGTCGTTCGGCGGCTCGGATTTCGCGCAGCCGGGCACCTTCCCGACCTCGGGTTACGCGGCTATCGCCAGTGCCGGCGATAGCGGCGGCGGTCCCAAAGCCGGCGGCGGTCCGCAGTCGCCGTGCACGTTTGCCGCCGTGATCTGCGCGGGCGGCACGCGCTTGACCCACACCGGCGCCGGCTGGACTTCCGTCGTGTGGAACGACGAAAAGTCCGATGCTTGCGGCGGACCGTGCGGTGCGACCGGCAGCGGCTGCAGCAGCATGAACAAGAAACCGGCGTGGCAGACGGATAAGGGCTGCACCGGCCGCTCGGAAACCGATATTTCGGCCGATGCGTCAGTGTACACGCCGCTTGCAATCTACAACACGCAAGCCGTGTGTTCGTCGTCGGCATCGTTGGAACACTGGTGCCCCGTCGGCGGTACGAGTCTCTCGGCTCCGCTCATCGCCGGCATGTTCGGACTTGCCGGCAACGCCTCGACGCGTCACGGCGCGATGGAACTGTGGCAGAGCCACAGCTCCATCACCGACGTCACCAAGGGCACGAACGTGTATATCCGCGTAACGGGCGCGTGCGCTTCGAAAGTGAAGTACATCTGCGTCGCGGGGCCGGGTTACGACGGCCCGACCGGTTGGGGATCTCCGAACGGAACGTCGGACCTCTAACTCGACCGCAACGGCGACGTTCGCCGTGGCGCTAACATTGGGGCTGCTCGCGGTGTGCGCCGCGGCAGCCCCTTCGCGCGATACGGCGACGATCGTCGATTCCGGCTCGACGAATACCGCCGGGTATGCGATCGCCGTATCGTCGGACGGCAACTCTACCGTGACGCCGCGCAACCGCATGGGCGAAAGTCAAAGCGCGCCGCGCTCGTTTACGATTGCGACAACGCTAGCGGCGCAGTTTTTTGCCGATCTCAAGGCCGCGCGCGACGGCAACGCGACCAGCGTGCATTGCATGAAAAGCGCGTCGTTCGGGACGTCCACGCACGTGACATGGCACGATTGGACGTCGCCCGATCTCGATTGTCCCGCCGGCGACGCGCTGACGTCGGCGCTGATTCACGACGTGGACGCGATTCGTGCGGCGGGTAACGTACAAACGATGCTACGTCCGCACGCACCCTCCGGTCCGCCGCGTCTGCTGACCGGCACGCCGCTTCCGCAGGCGACCGCCACCCCATCGCCTTGACGCTCACCATCGTCATTCCGGCGTTTAAGGAAGCGCACAAAATCGCGGCCGACGTCGAAGCTGCGAACCTGTTTTTGACTCAGAACCATATCGACGGCGAGATCGTTTTGGTGGACGACGGGTCGCCCGACAGCACGGCGCAGGTCGCGCGCGGCCTGCAAAAACGGTATCCCGCGTTGCACGTCGTTTCGTACGAGCGCAATCGCGGAAAAGGCCACGCCGTTGCCACGGGCGTCGCGCTCGCGCAGGGCGATTACGTGATGTTTGCCGACGCCGGCCTGTGCGTGCCGTATGCCAACGCGATCGTCGGTTTGAAGATGCTCGAGCTGAACATGTGCGATATCGCGCACGGTTCGCGCCGCATGCGCGGCAGCATCATCAAGGCCCAGCCGCTCTATCGCCGCCTCGGTTCGCAGATTTTTCGCGTCATCGTCCATACGGCGGTCGGCGTGCCGACGTACGTCTCGGACACGCAATGCGGTTTTAAGATGTACCGTCGCAGCGTCGCCCAACATCTGTATGGGGAGCTGATTACCGACGGCTTCATGTTCGACATCGAGATCGTCTTGCGCGCGCTGCGCGAAAACTATCGCATCCTCGAGTTTCCGGTGCTGTGGAGCAACGACGCCGACACCCGTTTCAATCCCGGGAGCGGATCGGTGCGCAACCTGCAGGAGCTTGCTAGGATGCGCTGGGCGCTATCGCTCGAACGCGGCGGGATGCCGTCGCCGCGGGAGCCGGCCGTTGTCGACTAAGTGGCCCAAGGTGTTGCCGCCGCTGACGGCCGAGCAGCAGCGCATTAGCGACGAGTTCATGCGCGCCTGGCACGAAGAGCTGCCGCAGCGCTATTCGATCGTCGAGCGGTTCAATCACGGCTTCCCGGTTGCCGTCTCCGACTTCCCGTTCGTCTCGACGCTCGAAATCGGTGCCGGTTTGGGCGAACATCTGCGGTACGAGAATCTGACGGCAGAACAGCTTCGCAATTACACCGCCGTCGACGTGCGCGAAAACATGATTGCCGCGCTGCGGAGCGCCTTTCCGCAGATACGCGCGCTGCAGGCCGACGCGCAGCAGCGCATGGACGTGACCGGCGACTCGATCGACCGCATTCTCGCCATCCACGTGCTCGAGCATCTGCCGAACCTGCCGGCGGCCGTCGACGAGCTGTACCGCGTCTGCGCTAAGCCTTCCGGACGACTCATCGTGGTGATTCCCTGCGAAGGCGGCCTCGCGTATTCGCTTGCGCGCAAGATTTCGGCGGAACGCTTCTACCGGCGCCGCTTCGGCGGCTCGTACCGATGGCTGTACAGCCGCGAACACATTAACCTACCAAACGAAGTGATCGCCGAGTTGCGGCGGCGCTTCTCGGTCGAGCGAACGCAGTACTTTCCGTTACCGGTGATGCCGCTGACGACCGCGAACTTATGCATCGGCCTGCGGCTGAAACCGCAATGAGCGAGCTGGAGGTCGACGAGCTGCTCGTACCGCGCAGTCCGTCGTCGATCGATTTGGAGCGGTACGACCCGAAATGGAAGGCGGGGCTGGGCGGAAAGCACGAATCGCGCAAGCGCCTCGACGGCGACGCGAAACGTTTGTCGGAGCTGCACGACGTCTTTGCGACCCAAACGAAGCACGCGCTGCTGATCGTGCTGCAAGGGATGGATACCGCGGGCAAAGACGGCATCATCAAGCACGTGATGTCCGGTATGAACCCGCAAGGCGTCGACGTGGTGAGTTTTCGTCAGCCGACCGAAGAAGAACGGCGTCACGATTTTCTCTGGCGCGAGAGTAAGGTGCTGCCGGCTCGCGGGCGCATCGCGATCTTCAATCGCTCGTACTACGAAGAAGTGCTGGTAGTGCGCGTCCAGCCCGCGCTGCTTGCGAGCGAAGACCAAAGCCGGCCCTGCGACTGGAATGCCCGGTACGAAGACATCAATGCGTTCGAGCGGCATCTCGCCCGCAGCGGAACGATCGTGCTGAAGTTCTTCCTCCACATCTCGAAGGACGAGCAGCGCAAGCGCCTGCTGGCGCGCTTGGAAAATCCCGAGAAGATGTGGAAAGCATCCGATGCCGACCTTGAAGGGCACCAGCGATGGGACGACTACGTCGCAGCCTACCGCGAAATGCTCGAGCAAACGAGTACCGAGTGGGCACCGTGGTACGTCGTTCCGTCCGACCGTAAATGGGTCGCGCGAGCGGTGGTTGCGGCCGTCGTCGTCGACGCGCTCGAAAAGCTCGACCTCAGCTATCCGGAACCGACCGCGGAACGCCGCCAGCGATACGCGCGGCTCGCCGAACGGCTTAAATCGGAAGCGGAATAGCCCCGGTCAAGTCGACCGCTCCGGGCGGCCGCCGCGCGCCGAACGCAACCGAGGCCAGTCCACGCTCGCGTGCGAGGCGTTGCGCGCCCTCGCGAATTTGCCGGATCATGGCGTCGTACAGCGTCCGGCGCGCCGTTTCGATCGCGGCGATGCGCGCGTTCGTGTCGGCGTCGGATGTTCGCGCGACGCTTTGCAGCCGTGCAAATCGTTCGCCGAGTTCGCGGCCCGCTCGTTCGAGATTGGCGGCGATCGACGACGCAGCGGCTGCGGGATCGTAACCGCGAAGCGCGGCGGTTTCAGGAAACGGCATCTCGGCAACGCGCGGTCGATCGGCGACGTGTGCCGTCGTCGCGCGGGCGACGTCGCCCGCCATCCGCGCGTCGTCGGCGTTCTCGCGGGCGCTCAACGCGCCGGCATAGGTCGCGAGCTGCGCGTCATCGGCGCGCCGCAACGCCGCCACGGCGCCGTCCACGCGAGCGTCCAGCGCGGCCAGACGCGATTGGAGCTGCCGGCGTTTCGTCCCGTCGAGGCGAAGGTCGCGCAGCTTTACCTGCAGCAAGAGCCGCTCGCCCGCATCGCGTTTTTCGAGATCGAACGCAAGCGTCGACTCGCGCTCGCGAAACTGTTGTTCTCGCGCGGCGAGTGCGCGCTGCGTGCGCTCTGCCGTTGCCGCTCGGTATGCCGTCAACGTCGCACTCGCCGACCGTCCGGCTTGCTCGCGAAACACCGCAGCGTCGCGCTGCGGAATCGCGCCGTCGTTCATGCCGGCCAGCAGGTTCTGCTCGCGCGCGCGGTAAGCGGCGCCGTTCGCGGCGCTGGACGCCCGCGCTTGGCGCGCCGCGTTAGCCGCGGCAGCCTGCATCGCGCGCGCGTCGCTGCCAATCCGCTGGGGAATCGACGTCAACCCGGGCACGCGCTCCGTCGCGCGCAGCGCCGCGATCTCACGATCGTACTGCACGATTGCCGGGTACAGTGGATGCGCCTTGACGGCAGCCGGAACGTTGACGAAACCAGCGGCGGCCACGAGGAGAGCGATCACGGCGGGAACCTATGAACGTAGGAGAAGTCGACGCCGTTGGTGCCGGAGCTGGCGGCGAGCGCCGTCATTGGATTGAGATTCATCGCGTCCAAACCGACGACCGACGGCTGGCTCTGCGCTTGACCGATTCCCACCAATGACGGACCCGAAGTGCTGTAGACGCGCATGCGCAGGCTGGTCGCGATGCTGGGATGCGCTTCGAGCGCCACGGTTTGCGTCTTCGGCTGACCGAAGTTTTCGTCGTACGCCGCGGTGAGATTCTTGCCGAACGCCTTGGCGGCCCCGAGCCCCAGGCCCGTCTGCAGATCGTTGGTGATGTGCAGATCGCTAAAACCGAGGGCCGCGCCGAGCTGTGCGGAGAGCGGCTCCAGCAGCTGGCGCGAGAACGCGGTGTTCACCTGGCCGAGCGCCAGGCTCTGGGCGGTGCCGCCGACGGAGAAGCCGCCGCTGGCCGTGTTGCCCGAAGAGACGCCGCGAACGGCGCCGATGCGGTTGACGCCCAGCAGTAGTCCGAGGATCTGCTCGCGGTCGTAGTCGGGATCCGACGCAAACGCGAGGTTCATGTTGGGAACTTGACCGGTAACGTGCATGCGAATTGCCGTAGCCGGATCGGGAATGTACGTCGAGGCGACCGCGTCGACGTATGGCATGATGCCGCTGCCGCGTTCGAACGCAACGCGCGCGCGCTGCAGCGTGAAGGTGTGATAGAAGTCGATGGTTCCACCGGTCGACTCGAAGCCGCCGGAGATCTTCGGATTCGCGAGCGTGCCGGCCAGCGTCATCGCTCCGCGGCCGCCCACGTCGACCGCGCCGCTTTGCACGCGAACGTCGCGCCCGGCTTGGACGCGAAAATCGTCGAAGGCGATTGGGGGCAACGGATGCTGCGGCTCTTTCGATGCGTGCGGATTGAAGAACGCCGTCGGAGGGATGCGCGCGCTGGAGATCGCGACGCTGCCGCGCAAGGTTGCCGGTCGTCCCACACTACCCGACAGCGCGATCGCGCCGTCGACGTTGCCCGTAAAGTACGCGGGCATCTCGAGGTGCGCGTTGTCCGAGCGCGCGTGCAGCGCGAATGCGAGGCCCTGGAGCGACCGCAGACCGCGTACCGCGACGTCGCCGTCCGCCGCGACCGAGCCGCCGCCGACGTCGGCGTGCGCGCCGGTCAGGGCGATGCGCGACCCCTCAAACACCAGCGTGCCTTGGGCGTCCTTAATCGGTGCGCGCTCCATCGGTCCGATAAACGCGCCGCGCGTTAAGGCGAGCCTGCCGTGCAGCTGCGGTGCGTGCAGCGTTCCGCCGAGCCGTATGCTGCCGTCCACGCGGCCGCCGACGTGCGTGCCTTTTTCGAAGAGCGCGCTCGCGTTGACGGCGTCGACGTCTTGGGCGACGAGCGTCGCCGTCACGGGGCCGTTTCCGAACGCGATTCCGCCCGGTGCGATTCGGATCGGAACGGCCGCGTCGAGGAGCACGCGGCCCTTTTGGAGATCTGCCTCGCCCGCCGTTATCGCGACGGAGTGCGCGGATCCCACGATGCGCGCTTTTGCCGACGGTACGGTCAGCTTCCCATAACGCAGCGAATGCAGCGCAACGTCGTCGACGATCCGCGGATGGATGCGCGTGCCGGTAACCGCCAGCATCGAGTCGAGCGTACCGTCCGCGTCGTAAACCTTTCCGCTGAGTTCCTTCGCGAGCGCGCCGAGGCTATCGCTCGTCGTGCGTGCGGATAGGGCTAGCGGGTCGTCGTCGTGCAGCCCAAAAGTTCCGGAGACGGTCGTCGTAAGGTTTGGAATTTGCAGTACCGCTGAATCGATGCGTCCGCGCCCGTCGTTCGTCGACGCGGCTATCGTGAAGCGCTCGATCGCCACGCGCCCCGCCGTTCCGCCAAAGACTCCGGCATGCAGGCGCGTCGCGAGATCGGGATACGTTCCCGTGACCGCGACCTCGGCGTTGAGTTTCCCCGTAACCGGCACGTCGGTGCCGAGCATGGGCAGCCACGTCGCCAAATCGAGGTTACGAGCCGTCGCGGTCAGTGCGCGTCCCGGCGTTACTCGCAGCCGATCGAACGGCGCCTGCAACGATCCGCTGACGGCGACGCGCCCCGTTGGTCCGCCGAAAGCGAGCTGCGTCGCGAGCTCGCCATCGCGCTCGTCCCAATTCGCCGCCACCGTTCCCAGCTCGATGCGCCGGAAGCGAGCTCCGGTGAAGTGCGCGCTTCCACTCGATGCGAGCAGGGACGAACCCGTGGCCGATGCGTCCAGCGCGAGCGCGCCTTTGCCCGCGAACATGTCGCCGGCGTCGAAGTAATCGTTGAAGTCGGAGAGATCCGCGTGCGGCGCGTCGAGCGCGACGTGCATCGCCGAGCCCGATGTGTTTCCCGAAAACGCGATCGCGGTATCGCCGACGACGACGCGCCCGTCGTCGAGCGTCATCGCCGACGGCGAACCGTCAATCGTCGCTCGCAAGTCGCGAAATGCCAATCCGTTTATCGAGCCTTCGGGGGCTTCGAACGTTCCCGCGACCGCCGGCGACGACGCCGTTCCGCCCACGTGGACGTCGGCGACGACGCTGCCCTCCAGCGGCTGCGGCAAACGTGCGCGAGCGGCGGCTAATAGAGCGGAGGTGTCCGACGATTCCAGTCGTGCGTTAATATCGTAGTGCGGCACGCCGTTCGCCCGCGCAATGCCGGCGATCGTGCCGTCGGCGCGTACGAACGCCGGACCGATCTCTGCCAGCGCGTCACGAATGGCGAGCGTTCCACCGGCAAAGGCCACGGTCGCCGCACCGTTGAGATCGTAGGTGCGATAACGCTCGTTCGCCAGCAGCACCGATGCGGCGAGCCGCGGCGACGACGTGGTACCGCGCAGCGAGGCGACGACTGCGCCGCTGCCGCCGTTAGCCGAGGCGAGCGTACCGGCGACGTTGCCGCGCACCGAACGGCCTTGCATGGCAACGATGCCGTGTGCGTGCAGCACGCCGATGTCGGGCAAAGCAAAACCGTGCGCGTCGACGAGCGCAACGCTGCGGCCGTGCGGACGATCGAGCGCGGCACGGACGTAGAGATCGCGTCCGCCCGGCTGCGCGACGACGATCGGCCCGATCGACCCCGTGCCGTTACCGGCAACGTCGAACGTGCCGTCGACGCGCTCGGCCGCACCGGTGCCGGTGAGCGTCCCGGCGACCGCGATATTCTTCGGATCGTCGGCGCGAGCCAAACCGAATGCGTGCAGCGTGAGGCCGGGCACCAGGGCCGGACCGTAGGGCACGGCCGTCGCCGGAACGTCGGCGGAGGCAAACATCTGCACCGCGTTTTGACGCCGCCCAAGGGCGGCGCGCCCGCGCGTTTGAAAGGCGATGCCGCGGTAGGTCGACGTAAAGTGCGTCACGTCGGCCTCCTGACCGTCGAACGCAATCAGACCTTCGGTCGAACCGACCGTCGAACCGGCGTAGCGAGCGTAAGGCGACCCGGCTGCGATCCACTCGACCGGCGCAGAAACGTTCCCTTCGGCGAGCACGGCGAAATCGATCGGCCCGCGCATCGGAAGGCGAGCCGCTTGTGCGAAGGCGTTGCGCAACTGCGCCAGGTCGGCGTGGCCGCGAATTGCCAACCGTGCCTGTACGCCGTTGCGAAGAAACGCGCCGCCGGTAACGGTTACCGGGACGCCGGCGAGCGTTGCGTCGAGGCGCGAAATCGACAGGCCCGCTTCGTCGAGGTCGATACGGCCGCGCACGTCATCGACCGGTTTGTTCAAGCCGCCGATAGCGACGCGCGCTCCGGACAGCAACGCCGTCGCGGCAAGATGCGTCTGCATGGCACCTTCGACTGGGATGCCGGCGATGCGTGCGTCGAGCCGCTCGAGGTGTCCCGCCGCAACGTGCAAACTCGGCGAATCGAGGGCAAAATCGACGGCGCCGGCGATCGGCAGATAGCGTGCCGTCCAATGCTGGAATCCGTATCCGCTGCGCGCGTCGACCTTGCCGGCGCCGCGAATTGGAAATAGCTGGTCGCGGCGTTCGCCGTACGTTAACGCGACGTCGTACGTCGTCAGCGCTTCGCTCGCAAGCGTTGCCGTCACATCGGCGTTACGAACGAACAGATGCCGCTGGTGCGGATCGACGTTGCCTTGGTCGATGACGTCGATCGAGCCGTCGCGCAACGACGCCGTCATGGCGACTGGGGCTTGGCGCCGTTGCGGACCGGACGGCAGCTGCGGTATCGGTACGTTGTACGTTCCGTCGGCGTGCCGTACGATCTCGACGTGCGCTCGATCCAGGGTGAGGGACGTAATCCCGAGGAGGCGCCGTCCGGCGAGCAGGTCGCCGGCGTCGTAGCCAATCGAGGCTCGCTCCACACGCGCGATGGGCTCGCCCTGCGTCGACGTAACGACGAGCCCGTCGAACGTCGCGCCGTGCCAGCCGATGGCTGCGGTGCCGTACGCGACGCTGACGTGCGCGAAACCGCGCGCGGCGGCGTCGATGGCAATTCGAGCGAGCGCTTCGCGCTCGACGGCAACCACGGCTGCCAACGCCAAGGCGATTGCCAGGACGGCGGCCAGGACGCGTCTGCGCGCAGGTTGCTTCATCGGAATGGTTGTCCCCATCTGCGACGGTCTCCAGCGGGCAGGCGGACGATTCCAACGCTAGCTCGGTTGCTGTGAATTGAGAAGCATTCGCGGCGCGGCGCGGAGAAACACAGCGTTACTAAGGAGGTAGATCACATGCCCCGGCAACCCCGACCAAACGCCGTTCGCGAGCTGTCATCCACTATCGGCGCGGCCGCCAACGCACTGCGATTTACCGTGAACATCTCCCAAGACGTCGGCGGTCAACTCAAAGAGATTGCATTCGAAAACCGCGTGAGCGAAAGCTCGGTCATCGAAGTAGCGCTGCGCCAACTGTTCCGGCGCGTTACTCCCGCGGCGCTCGGCGCCTTCTTGCGTCAGAACGGCGCCTGTCTCCGACGCCGTTCGTGAAACCCGCGCCTTCGCCGATCGACGCACTGGCGGCGATCGTAGCGAGCGTGAACGCCGCCGCGCACGATCCGTCTGCGCTGCCGGCGCTGCTGTCGACGCTCGAGCGAGCGCCGGCGTTCGAAAGTGCGGCGCTGTTTTGCAGCGCGCGCCACAATAAGAGCGGATTCGTCTGCCGCGACGCGCGCGGATGCGCTTCCGGTAGCGAACGCGCATGGGTTCGCTGGCCATTACGCCGCCTATACGGGGC
>JAFAHZ010000293.1 GCA_019236975.1 Vulcanimicrobiota bacterium
TTGCGGCAGCGTTATTTTTCTCGGCATATATCCGGCGCCGTGGCGCGTCTCTACGAGTTTGGCCGTTTGCATGGGCCTGCGTACTCGTGGCTTTTGCCGTCGGCTGGTGCGCGCTGGATCTCTACGCACTGTCTGGATGCAATGGCAACTTCCAGGAAGGCTTGGTGTGGGACTGGCCGTAGACGGCGTGGAACGACCGATTCGCTGTATTTACGAGGTGAGTATGCAAGCAAGCAGCATATCGTGGTTCAGAGCGGCGACCGTTGTTGTAGCCGCCGGACTTTGCGCGTGTTCGAATGCGGCCGGGCTGATGCCGTCGGCGCAATCCCGGCTCGCGCAGCTGCCCGCGGCCGCGGCGAGAAGTTGTCACGTCACCAAAACGCTCAGTCCGAGCGGCGGCCTTCTGACGCTCCCAACGTGTTCGGGATTCTCCGGTAAAATCTGGATGCCGACGTTTCACGCCAACGGAACGGTGACGGCAAAGCTGACCGTCAGCACGTCGAATTTGGGCGCGTACAAGAACCCAAAGGGAACGATCTACTACATGCAGTGGGCATTTACGAGCAGCAGCACCTCCGACACCGAGATCGGGTTCTACGGCACGCAAGTTCCGCATACGGGCTGCCGCATCACCGGTCCGTCGGTCAAGCCCGGCACCGTCTATAGCGGCGATTTCGAAGTCCCGACGCCCAACCATCCGATTAAGCACACGAAGATCGGCATCTCGGTGACGCTCAAACCGGCGGTCGGTCATAGCGCGCTTGGCTTGCCTTTCGTCGGCACGCCAGTGTTGGTCGGCGTGAAGAACTACGTGTTGCTCAGCACGTCGACGTAATCGGTTTTCCGTCGACCCACGTTTGAAGCACCGTACACGCGGTGAAATCGTCGGTTTCGAATGGATCGCGATCGAGGACGACCACATCGGCGGCCAGGCCCGGTGCGAGGTTGCCGGTCTCGTTTTCGGCATACGCGAAACAGGCGGCGTTGACGGTGTAGGCGGCTAGCGCCCGATCGACGGAGAGACGCTCGGACGGCTCGTGATGTTCGATGAAAGCCTGCATGCCGGCCAGCGGATCGAGGTCGCAGACCGGGCTGTCGTCGCCGCCGCAGAGCAGAATCCCCGCCCGGTCGATGCGTCCGAATGCGTTCATCGAACGCTTGCGCTCGTTACCGAGGCGCAGATCGTACATGCCTCCCTCGTCGCCCCACAACGCGTCGAACTGCGGCTGCATCGAAAGAGCGATGCTCATGCGCGCGCAGGCCTCGATCTGTTCGGGCGTCGCAATTTCGAAGTGTTCGATAAAGTGCCGGCAACCGCGCGACGAAGGCTTCCCCGCAAGCACGCGCTCCCAAACGCGCACCGCCTGCTCGATCGCGGCGTCGCCGATCGCGTGCACGCCCGCGGCGATACCGAGCGCTTCGGCTTGCGAGTAGTATGCGAGCAGCTCGTCGTCGGAGAAGCGCAGCGCACCGCACGTGTCTGCGTCGGCGTAACGGTGAACGAGCGCCGCCGTTCGGCTGCCGATCGAGCCGTCCAGGAAGACGTCGCCGCCCACGTATGGCAATCCGAGATCCCGGGCGAGTGCGGCGTCGGGCTCGCAAATCTTCGGATGAATCTTGGCCGGCAAGGTCTGCAGCCATTCGACTTCCTCCGCGTACGCTTCGCGAGCGAATCCGACCAGCTGCGCGTGCAGGTGCACGGCGCCGCGCGCGAGCGCCATGTCGACGGCACGCTTTTCGGCAGCGCGCCGGGCCGGCAGCGGAATTTCGGCAAAAAACGCGGCTTGCGCGCGCCAATTCGCATCGAGAAACAGCTTTCCGGTTGGGTGGCCCGCGTCGTCGCGTTCGATGCCCTCGACGTCCCGCGGAAGCTTCAGCCATTGAAACGTCGCCTGGTTCACGATGCACGAGTGCCCGTCGATGCGCGAGAGCATCGCGCGGCTCGTTCCGAAGAAACGCTCGAGCGGCGCGGCGTCGGCGACGCCGCCGTCGTGCCACAGCGATTCGTCGTACTGGCCGCCGAAAACGAGACCGTTCTCGTCGGGAATACGCGCAACCGCTTCGGCGTAATCGGCGTAGGATCGCGTCGCATAGAGGTTGCGGCTGCCGAGAAAGTAGCCCGTGTCGGTGAGGTGCACGTGACAATCGGCAAACGCCGGAAAGACGACGCCGCCCTCCAGATCGACCAGCTCGACGCCGATACCCCGGGGCGTTTCGTCCAGCGCGGCGATACGAGTGCCGTCGACGAGCATCGACTCGTGCGGAACGAAACCGTTCATCGCCGTATCGAAGGAGTAGAATTTCCCGTTGAGCAGAAGCTTCACGCCTCGCTGATATGACACGCGGCACGCGAAAACTTCTTCTCGGTTTAGGCGCCGGCTTGACGGCAGGCTATCTCGCGTTTCGCACGTGGGAAGCGGTACGCCAATGGCGCGATCCGCAGCCCACGCTCCCGCGCGACGCACGAGCCTACGCACGCACGCG
>JAFAHZ010000043.1 GCA_019236975.1 Vulcanimicrobiota bacterium
GCGGTTTGCAGCTGCACGTCGATTTGCGAGAGCTGCGACTGCAGCTGACCCAGCACGGGATTTTGCGCTACCGTCTGGCCGCCGGTGACGGTCGCCGGGGTCGAATGCAGTTGGGCGTTCGCGCTCGCCAGCTCGGCTTGCGCCTGCTGCCGGTCGGCTTGAACCTGTCCGACTTTAGCGTCGAGCGTTGCCAAGGACGTAATCAACGATTGCGTCTGCGCGCTAATGTCTGCGATGTGATGCTGCGCCTCGAACGTGGCGAGTTGCGTCTGCGCGTCGTTCATCGCCTTCTGCGCGTCGGGCAGCTGCTGGTTGAGAAAATCGAGTGCGTTGTTGGCCTGCGATGCGACGAGTTGACGCTGCCGGTCGACGACGACGTTGCCGAACGCGTTCGCGATTTGTGCCGACGTTTCGGGATCGCGCCACGTGACCGATAGAGCGATGATCGGCGTGTTGATGACCGGCTTGACGTCGACTTTATTCAGTAGATCGCGCGGACTCGCTTTCAGCCCGAGCTGCGCGATGACTTGCTGCGCGACCGGAATTTCCTGGAAGAGCTCGACGTACGTTTCGGTGCTCTGCATACCCGTGGCAATGAGCAGTGCGTTGAGCACCGGCACCTCGGTGTCGGACGAGACGTTGCTTTGCCCGGCGAAGCCGGTCGTTCCCGGGTTACCGGCGATGAGTTTCACCGTCGTCGTATACGTCTTTGGCAGGACGAGCGTCAAGATGAATACGAGGGCGACGAATCCCAAGAAGATCGCCAGCATGGGCTTGGCACGGCGCAGCAGCACCCGTCCCATGCCGCTGAGATCGGCTTGCGTTTCCGGTTGTGAGGATACGATCGAGGGTACGGCGCTCGCGCTCGGAAGCTGAATCACAAAGGTTCTCCTTACCGCTTAGGGGATAATCCGCGTCAGCAGATAGAGCAGCCCGGATCCAAAATCCGTGCGATGCTGATACGCCTCGGGAATATAGATCACGTCGCCCTTTTGCAGCGCCGGATCCGCGGCGATATCGCCCTTCTGCAGGGCGTCATAGAGGTTCACTTCGCTCGTGGTTTGCTTTCCGTCGGGACTCGTGCGAATGAGCCGAATGTGATTGAGGTCCGAGTGCGCGTTCTGGCTGTTGCCGGCTTTTGCCACCGCGGCCGACAGATGATCGCCTTCGTTGACTTGAATTTCGCCGGGATGATCGACGGCGCCGGTGACGTCGATATTGAACTGTATGGGTCCGGGTACGTAGACGACCGATCCCTCTTCGAGACGTTCGTCCAGCGACGTCTGCCCGTTCTGCAGCAACTTCTGCAGCGATACGTTCGTCACTTGACCGTCGGGATCGGCGATGCGGGCGTCGGGAAAGGCGCCGTTGGTGTTGACGAGACCGCCGGCCGCGGCGATCGCGTCCGTCAAACGGCCGTCCGACGGCAGATTGTATTTGCCGGGATTCTTGACGTCACCCAAAACGAGGACGTCGGGCTGCGCGAGTTGCGTGATCGCAACGGTCACCACCGGGTGACGAACGTATTCGAGCATGTGCGATGCGAGGACGCTCGCCGCTTGGTCGGGCGTCTTGCCGCCGACCTTGACGCGGCCGATCAACGGATAGTCGACGGTCCCGTCGGACAAAACCATGGTCGTCTGCGTCAGCGATTGATCGCCGAATACTTGTACGCTGAGCTGATCGCCGGGATGAATGAGCGTTCGCCGGGAGATGATTGCGGACGAGGACGGTCGCGATCCGCTTCCGGGAGCCGCGCTCGGCGTCGCAGAAGCGCTCGGCGAGGGACTCGCCGACGGATACGTTTGGGCGCCTGCTCGCAGCGATACGCATGCGAGGGCGCAAGCGATCGCGGTGGCGGCGGCAACAATGGTGCGCGTACGCATGCTCACATCGTATGACGGCGATGCCGCCCGGGTGAATGTCCGGCTGCCGCTGCGGCTTAGTGCAGGAGTCCTGACGCTGTCGGGAAGGTTGGGCCACGCAGCGTTCGGCGCTCGTCTGGTACAACCGCAATATGAACGCGAGCCGAGCACGCGGCGCCGCGCTTATCGCGGCGTTGTCGTTGGTTGGTGCCCTTCTGTTGCTGGCGCCGCCGATGCGACCGTACGTGCGCTCCGTTGCATACGCGCTGGGCATACGGCACCCGGCCGTACCCTTAACTGAAGGGCGCCCGCTCGGTCGCGTTACGGTTTCGGCTCTCGACGGCTCTCCGGTCGAGCTCCAAGCGCAATCGGGACGAGCGCTGCTCATCAATGTTTTTGCCACATGGTGCGTACCGTGCCGCGAAGAAACGCCGCTGCTGACGCAAACGGCGCCCGCTCTTCGTAAGGCCGGTATCGACGTCGCCGGCGTCGATCAGGGCGACCCGCCGCAAAGCGTCGAAGCGTTCGCTCGGGCCTACGGGTTAGCGTATCCAACGTACGTCGACGGCGACCGTACGAGCACGATAACGCTC
>JAFAHZ010000047.1 GCA_019236975.1 Vulcanimicrobiota bacterium
CTGCACGTCGTCCCGTAGACCGCCCTTACGCGGCACCGCAAGGTGAAGGTTGAAGACGCCGTTGCGGTCGGCCACCATCGACGTGTAGTAGTAGCCGGCGGTAATGGGCCCGAGCACGAACCCCGGCTGCCGGTACCCTCCGAAATACCCCGAAATGTTGTGCCGTCCGTCGGTAAAACACGACGGATACTGCGCGATCGTTGCGTCGGACGGGCAGACCCCGATCGGCGTACCGAAGATCGACGTGTAAGCGGCGCCGTTGAACTGATCGACGTAGCGGAATGTCTGATTGTGACCGTCCAGGCCGACGTAATAAGAAACGGTCCGGTCCGGCGTGGCACCGCCTACTTCGACGCGCGCGCTGTGAAAGTACGAGGGCGTTCCAAGTCCGAGCTCGGCGGTACCGTATCCGGGGAACGTACCGGTCTTGATAACTTGATTGATGTAGCCCGCCAGACCCGACCCCTCGGAGTTAGCGGGCGTCGAGCCGGCGTACACCTGCACTTCCTGCTGGCCAAGGGACGACTCGGGTCCCGGCGGATAGTTGTTGTAGCTGTTGTTGAGCGAGATACCGTCGAACTCGTAACCCGTTTGGTTGTAGTCGCCGCCCCGAATGTGCAGGATCTGAAAGAAGCCCGTCTGGTTCGGTGGCACGTAGATGCCGGGGAGCGATTGAATCGCGGAATAGGCGCTCATCAGGCCGCCCCCGCCGCCCATGGCGGCTAGACGCTGCTGCTGCTGGGCGTTGACGGAATAGACGTCGTAGGTCGTTCCGGGACGCACGAGCGAGCCCGAACCCGCGCTTTTTACCGATGCAATCGTTTTGAGGCTCTCCCGCAGCACCGGTAAGAGCGCGATCGTTTGGTCCGCCTGTACGACGGCGATTCCGCTCACCGGCTCGAAGCCGCTCTTGGTGACGGTGACCGAGTACGTATCCGGCGGCACGGAGATGAAGGCAAACGAACCGCGTGCGTCGGTTTGCGCGGCGCTGGTTTGGGAAGGGCTAGAAATCGTGACCGTGGCCCCGGCAATCGGAGCTCCGCCGGTACTGCGAACGGTCCCGGTAATGCGTCCGGTGGTTCCGGCGTGCGCGATCCCCGGCGCTGCCAACGCCATGGCGAAAACGCCGGCAAAAAATCGCCGCTTCATTGTAGTATGGTAAGCAGCCTTAGGTTAACTCAGTATTATGCCGCGCTAGAACGTGCGCTTCGAATCCAAAAGGATCGTGACCGGGCCGTCGTTCACGAGCTCGACGTCCATGTGAGCGCCGAACTCGCCGTATTCCACGCGAATGCCGTGTCCGGCGAGAACCGCGCCCGCGCGCTCGTAGAGGGTCTTCGCTAGCGTTTCCCCCGCCGCGGCGACGAACGACGGCCGGCGGCCCTTGCGCGCGTCGCCCAGTAACGTAAATTGCGAAACGATCAACGCCGCGCCGCCGGCTTCGACAACCGAACGGTTCATCAGCCCGGCATCGTCGGGAAAGATGCGTAGCCCGGCAAGCTTGTCGCCGACGATTTCGGCGTCTCGTTCGTCGTCGCCGGCCGCAACGCCGATCAGCACCAGCAGCCCGAGGCCGATTGCGCCGGTCGTACGCTCACCGACGGTGACGCTCGCTCGCGAAACGCGCTGTACGACCGCTCGCAAACGGTCTACCGCGAAAACATCGACGAAAGGGCGAAGAGGGCGTTTTCGCGGCGCTCGAGCACGCGGCGATAGAAATATCCGGCCCAGTGCGTTCCGAATGGAACGTAAATGCGCAGGCGGTAACCTTCGGCCACGAGGTCGCGCTGCACGTGCGGACGGCAGCCGTACAGCATTTGAAATTCGAATTTGTCGCGCCCGACGTTTTCGGTTTTCGCAATCGCTTTGACCGCTCCGATCAGGCGGCGGTCGTGCGTGGCGATGCCGGGATAGTTTCCGCGCACGAGCAGCTCCTTAGCGAGGCGTAAGTAGTTGTCCCGAATCTGCGGCATCTTCTTGTACGCGATCTCGGGCGGCTCGTTGTAGGCGCCTTTACAAAGCCGGACGCGCGCCGCCAGCTCGATCGCGCGAGCGACGTCCGCGGCCGTACGCTTGAGGTACGCCTGGAAGACGACGCCGACGTTCTTATGCGTGGCGAAAGCGCGCTCGAAAACGCGCAGCGTTGCATCGACGACGCCGGAACCTTCCATGTCGATTCGCACGAAGGGGTCCGGGTTGCTCTCCCGCGCGTGCTCCAAAATCGACGTGAGGTTCGCGAGAGCGAAGTCCTCGTCGACGAGCAGCCCCATTGCGGTGAGCTTGACCGAGACGTTGGAGTCGACGCCGCTGGCCGAGATGGCGTCCAGCATCTTGAAGTATTCGTCGCGCGTCTTCGTCGCTGCGGCGCGCTCGAAGACGTCTTCGCCGAGGAAATCGAGCGTCGCGGACATTCCCGCTGCGTTGAGATTGCGCACGGTTTCGATCGCGGACTCGATCGTTTCGCCCGGTATGAAGCGTTTCGCGAGAAAGAAGAAGTTCTTTTGAAACGCCGAGTCGGGTGCGAGCAGACGATCCATGAGGGCCATGAAGGGCTACCATACGACGCGGCGGCGCAAAATCCAGGCCGCGGTGAGGACCGCGGCGACGAGCACGATGAAGCCGTAACAGAGCGCGAGCGCGGCCCGAACTCCCGACGCCGAAAGGGCGACGTAGAGCGCGACCGGCAATGAGGTCGGATGAAACGCGACGATGCTGGTGGCGCCGTACTCGCCGATCGCTCGCAGCCATGCAAACGCGATACCTGCCGCAAGACTCCCTGCCGCATTGGGCAGTGCGATGCGCGTGAAGATACGCCATTCGCTCGCACCCAACGTGCGCGCGGCATCTTCGACGATGGGATCGCTCGCCGCGAACGCGGCGGTCGCCGCAATCGCGATGAAGGACCCCGATACGAAAAATTCGGCCGCGGCGACGCCGAGAAGAGAATCCGGTACGGTCAACCCATGCGCCGCCAAGAAGGCGCCCAGCGGTGCGCGAGTGCCCAACAAGTTCAAGAGCATCAAGCCGGATGCGACCGGCGGAAACGCCAGCGGCAGCGCCAACGCGAACACGGCGAGCGCTTGCAGCGCCCGCGGAGCGCGCGCTAAGTAGTAGCCGGCCGGGACTCCGAGCAGCGTGGCGACAGCGGTGGCACCTAGCGAGGCCGACGCCGAAACGCGGAGCGCGTCCTGGGCCCCCGCGGTGAAGCCGGCGAATGCGTCGTGCGGCGACATGGCGGCCAGGACCGCCGCGACGGGCGCAGCAGCCGCGGCGACCAGTAGCAGGGCGGCCGCGGGAAAGAGCGGCCCTGGAAAAGGACGTACCATCATCGAAAGTTTACCAAAGCATCACCCAGGCAAGCGAGGCAGGAGGTCCTCCGGCGCGAATGGCTGACCCGATGGTGCAGCGCAATTGGCGCGTGTTGATCGCCGACGACGACCCCGCGATCTGCACGCTGATCGATACGGTCCTGCGCAAGGGTCCCTACGAGATGATGACCTGTAACGACGCGGAAAGCGCCCTCGTTGCGGTCGATCGTGACGGCCCTTTCGATATCATCATTTGCGACTTTATGTTGCCGGGTATTTCCGGTATCGATCTGATCGAGCGCCTGCGCGCTAGCGATAACACGCGCGGCACCCCGATTCTGATGATCAGCGGTCACACCAACTACGCGATGGACGGCCGCGCGAAGAATGCCGGCGCTAACTTGTTTCTGAACAAGCCGTTTACCATTTCGCAGCTCCGCACCGCCGTCAATCAGCTGCTGTCAAGTTCGTCGCGCCTCGACGCGTTCTCCGGATCTCCCGCCGCCAATCGATAAGGGAACCGGAGGTTCCTGAGCGTTGATCGCAGCCTTTCTCAAGGTCTCCGTCGTCGCGCTCGCGCTCGCGCTCGACGTCTTCGCCGTGAGCGTCGGCGTCGGCGTGCGGGGCGTCCCGCGCGCGGTGAAAATTCGTATCGGCATCGCGTTTGCGTGCGCCGAGATCGTCATGAACCTCGTCGGTGCCGCCTTAGGATTGGCGGTGGGCAAGGCCGTCGGCGGAGTGGCCGGCTACATTGGGTTTTCGGCCCTCACGATGTTGGGCGCGTATATGATTTGGGAGAGCCGCGAGGAATCGTCGGAGGCCTCGAAGCTCGATCTTTCGCAAGGGTGGGGACTGTTCGTGGCGTCGTTGTCCATTAGCCTCGATTCGCTTGGCATTGGATTCTCGATTCTTTACATCGGCGTACCGCTGCCGATCTCGCTGGGCGTCATCGGCGTGGTTTCCGTCTTGTCGACCACGCTCGGCCTTTCGCTGGGCCGGAGAATCGGTGCGGCGGCCGAAGCAAACGCGGGCCTCATCGGCGGAGTGGTGCTGGTCCTCACCGGCTTCGCGTTCACGATACTCAAGGCGCTCAATCTCGGCTAAGCTACGCACGCTTCGCTCAGGATGACAAGGTTTGCTCGACGGCAAAGAGCGTTTCGTGCATGTCGGAGAGGCGCTTTTCGAGGTCGTGCGCGGCGCGGGTGCGCGGTCGGCTTTCGTCGTCGGAACCGGAAAGAACGTCGGTAAAACCGTCGCGATGCGCGCCATGTACGGTGCGGCAACGCGCGCGCGGCTGTGCGTCGGTCTGACGTCGATCGGACGCGATGGAGAAGCGTACGATGCCGGTGACGCGCAGCCCAAACCGCGTCTGTGGCTGTCTCCCGGTACCATCGTCGCCACGGCGCGGGACGTCTTGCCCCGCAGTCCCGCCGGCGAAATCCTGGCGCTAAGCGACTTGC
This sequence comes from Vulcanimicrobiota bacterium, assembly GCA_019236975.1. GTDB lineage: Bacteria > Vulcanimicrobiota > Vulcanimicrobiia > Vulcanimicrobiales > Vulcanimicrobiaceae > JAFAHZ01. The sequence continues at coordinate 4,769 of JAFAHZ010000047.1, forward strand.
GCACGGCCGCCGGCTCGCTCGCACTCGCGCGCGTCATGACGTCTTCCTACTACGAGTTGGTAGGGCCGCCGACGGCGTCGGGAGTGCGAACGACCGTCGACCGTTTGCTCGATCACGCCGATTACACGATCGTCGACGGCGCCGTCGATCGCGTCGCCGCATTGGCCGGCGGCAACGATGCGATCGTCGTGGCCTGCGGCGCAGCCGCCGCTTCGACGCAGCGCGAAGCGGTCGACGACGTCGGTGCACTCGTGGCGCGATTGCGCGTTCCCCGGTTCGACGAGGGCCGGCCGGCGATTTTCGTCGACGGCGCATTGACCCCGGCAAGAGCCGCGCGTTACATCGCGGCACGGGAACGGCAACAAATCGTGGTGCGCGATCCCACGCAAATCGCGCTGACCGGCAAGGCGGCATCGCATGCGTTTGCGGCGCTGACGCTTCGATGCGAGCGTCCGCTCAAGGTCGTAGCCGTCACCGTCGCATCGATCGGGCGCGATCGCAGCTTCGAACCGGCATCGTTCTTACGCGACGTTGCCGGCGTAACCGGAGTGCCCGCATTCGACGTCTACGCCGGAGCCCGGAGTTGAAGACGGAGCGTCTCATCGATCCGGCAAGCGCGCAAGCGCTCGACTTTGCGTGGCTCGCACGCGCCGTCGAGCCGGCCGGCGAGTACGGCCGGCGCGCGTTCGAGGAGCTGCGCCCGTTCGTTCCGGGGCAGGAAGCGGCGGCGTTCGAACGGGCGTCGCGCATCGCACTGCTGGCGTCGGCGGCCGACGAGGAACGTCTCGATGCCGTGCGCGACGTGCTGCGACAATCGCCGGATGCGACCGGTGCGATCGCTCGCGCCTCGATGGGCGACGTGCTCGACGACGCGCAGCTCTTCGAACTGCAGCGCTTTTGCGATGCGATCGAGCGCACCGGCTCGCTGCTGGCCGGCGTCGCGGGTATCGAATCCGCCGCCGGTGACGCGATACGCTCCATCGCCCGCGCGTTGGAGCCCGGGCGCAGCGGCAAGTACGGCTTTTATCTCGCCGACGCGTTTGCGCCGGAGGTTTCGTCGGCGCGCGCCGCACTGGTCCGCGCGCAGGCGGAGCTCGACGCCGTACGCGGCCGCGCCGTCGCGCGCGTCGGTCTCGAGCTGGGCCGTGACGACGTCGCCGGCGACGAATTCATCGTTATGCGCGCGTCGGTCGGCAAGCTGCCGGCGGGCGTGCGCGTGCTGCGCGAAGCCGCGACGTATTTCCTGTGCGCGATCGAGTACGACGACGCCGCGCTGGCAGCGCTCGCGCGCCGCGACGAGGCCGCCGCTAACGTTGCCGCCGCCGAAGAAAACGTTCGCGCAAAACTTTCCGCGCAGGTTCGCGAACGAGCGGCCGAGCTGGATCGGGCGGCGCGAACGCTCGGCGAAATCGACGTGCTCGTTTCGGCTGCTCGATTTACGCGCGAGCACGATTGCGTGCCCGCGGCGATCGTCGATCGCGCCGCCCTCGAGTTCGAAGCGGGCCGCTTTTTGCCGATGGCCGGCGAGCTCGAAGTACAAGGACGCCGTTTCACTCCGATCGACGTGGCGCTGCGCGACGTCGCGGTTCTGACGGGCCCGAATATGGGAGGGAAGAGCGTTTGTCTGCGCACGTGCGGCTTCATCGCGATGTGCGCGTCTTTTGGTTTGCCGGCACCGGCTCGCCGCGCCGCGACGGCGCTATTCGAAGAGATCGCGTGGCTGGGTATCGGCACCGATGAGGACCCGAGCGGCGGTTCGCTGCTTTCTTCGTTTGCCCGCGAAGTCGTTCGTTTGCGCGAAGTGCTCGAACGCAAGAGCGCGCGAACGCTCGTGCTGGTCGACGAGTTCGCGCGGACGACGACGCCGGCGGAAGGGAAGGCGCTGCTCGCAGCGGCGATCGAGGCGCTGCGAGCCCGCGGTGCCTGCGGAATGGCGGCCACGCACTTAGCCGGCGTTGCCGCCGAGGCCGGCGCCCGTCACTTCGCGGTTCGCGGATTGCGCGGTATTCCGGATCGTCCGTCGACGGGCGACCTTCACGAAGCGATGGCGGCGCTGGCCGATTCGATGGACTACACGATTGCCGAAGTCGGATCCGAGGATCCGGCCGGACGCGCGGATGCAATCGCTTTGGCCTCCCTGCTCGGACTGGAACGAGCCGTCGTCGAGGCGGCCTACGGTTATTTGAAGAAATGAGTGCCATGGATCCGCTGATCGTCACGTGCGCCCCGGTGGGCGCCGAAGTCGCGCCCGACCAGACGCCGCATCTGCCCTACACGCCCAAGCTTTTGGGTGAAACGGCCCGCGCGGTGCGCGATGCGGGCGGCTCGATCGTACACGTCCATTGCCGCAACGACGATGGGACGAACACCCACAGCGTCGCGCGGTTTCGCGAAGCCTACGATGCCGTTCGGGCTAATAGCGACCTCATCGTGCAGTTCTCCACCGGCGGTGCGATCGGCATGACGCCGGACGAGCGCGCGAGCGTTTTGGAGCTGCGGCCGGAGATGGCGACGCTTACGTGCGGCAGCGTGAATTTCGGCGACGATATCTTCGAGAACAGCTTTCCGATCATGCGCGGTATCTTGCGTAAGATGACGGAGTTCGGCGTCAAGCCCGAGCTCGAGATCTTTGACAAAGGTCATCTCGCCAACGCGCGCCGGCTTGCGAAGGAAGGTCTGCTAACGTTCCCGCAGCACGTCGATCTCGTCCTGGGCGTGCCCGGCGGCCTGGAAGCAACCGTGCAGAACTTATGCGACCTCGTCGACGATTTGCCCGAGGGCTGTACCTGGTCGGTCGCGGGCATCGGCCGCCAACAGCTGCCGATGGCGATGGCCGCCATCGCGATGGGCGGTCACGTCCGCGTCGGGCTCGAGGACAATCTCTTTTACAGCAAGGGGCGCCTAGCGCGAAACGAGGAGCTCGTGGCTCGCGTTGCCCGCATCGCCGGAGAAGCGGGCCGAGCGGTCGCCACACCCGACCAAGCGCGCGAAATACTGGGCCTGAAGGCTTTGGCCTCGGCTGCGAGGTAACCCGGGCGAACGTGTTCACGTACGTCCTCCGGCGGACGCTTCAGGCGATTCCGCTGCTTATCGCAATCTCCATCATCCTGTACGGCATCCTCTATAACATGCCCGGCGGCCCGTTGGCGCCGTACTTACAGAATCCGCACATCACGCCGGCCGACATCGCTCGCCTCAAGCACAATCTCGGGATGGATCAGCCGGTACCGGTGCAGTACGTCAAGTGGCTCGGGCACATCCTCACCGGCGACATGGGCTACTCCACGAGCAACTCGGAGCCGGTCTTCCAGGCGATCGTCGAGCGCATTCCCGCCACGCTCGAGCTCATGGGCACGTCGTTCGTCTTTTCGGTCGTGATCGGCATCACGGCCGGCATCATTTCCGCCGTGTATCGCTATTCGTTCGTCGACTACTTCATCACGACGCTGGCGTTCTTCGGCCAATCGATGCCGGTATTCTGGTTTGCGCTGATGATGCAGCTCGCGTTTGCGGTACACGGTATTCCCCTGCCGTTCGGCTATCAGATTCAACTGCCGTCCGCGGGAATCTCCAGCGGAGATAATTTCGATTTCGGGGATCGCCTGGCGCACCTGGTGCTCCCGGTCATCGTGTTGTCGTTGCTGTCGCTCGCGTTATACAGCCGGTTCATGCGCTCGTCGCTGCTCGAGGTTCTCGGCACCGATTACATGCGTACGGCCGCAGCGAAAGGCCTGAACTTCCGCACGATCCTCTTTAAGCACGGTCTCAAGAACGCGCTGATACCGGTCGTGACGATTTTGGCGCTCTCGCTGCCCGGTATTCTCGGCGGCGCTATCATTACCGAAACGATCTTTGCCTGGCCCGGAACGGGCCGTTTGTTCTATAACGCGCTGGGGCAGAGCGACATCGCGCTGCTCATGGGCGTGCTCATCATGCTGGCATTTCTGGTCGTGTTTTCGAACTTGCTCGCCGACGTGCTTTACGCGTGGCTCGATCCGCGCGTGAAGTACGACTGAAGGCCGCCGTGGCTGCAACGGCTCCCGCGGAGCGCCCGTCCTTCGTCGTCGACGAAGAACTGCACGTCTCGAAGGTCACGTTCTGGACGCGATTGCGCCGGCACAAACTGGCGATCATCGGCATGATCGTTCTCGTGCTGATGGTACTGGCGGCCGTTTTTGCCGGCCAGCTCGCGCCGATCGATCCCAATGCCATCGATAACGTACACTGGCAGGGAACGCCGCTGCCTCCGTGCTTCCAAGACGCGTCGCAGTGCGGCGGTCACATCCTCGGAACCGACGAGGTCGGCCGCGATCTGCTGTCCCGCTTGCTCTTCGGCGCGCGCATTTCGCTGACGGTCGGTCTTTCGGCGGTGCTGATGGAAGTGTTCATCGGCACGATCCTCGGCGCAATATCCGGTTACTACGGCGGCTGGATCGATTACGCCATCATGCGCGTCACCGACGTATTCTTATCGATTCCGCTGCTGCCGCTGCTCCTGGTGTTGACCGCGATCGTGGCCGCCAGCTCGACGAAGGCGAGCCTGAGCTTCGGGGTCATCGTACTCATCATTGGGGCGCTGTCGTGGCCGACGGTGGCCCGGCTCGTCCGGGCGTCGTTCCTGAGCCTGCGCGAGCGCGAGTTCGCCGAAGCGGCGCGAGCGCTCGGTAATAGCGACCGGCGCATCATCTTTCGGCACCTGCTTCCCAACGCGGTCGCGCCGATCGTCGTCCAAGCGACGCTCGACGTCGCCGGCGTCATCATCACCGAGTCGACCCTGTCGTTCCTCGGACTCGGCATTCAGCCGCCGACGGCCTCCTGGGGCAACATGCTCGCCAACGCCCAGTCAAATCTTTCGATCGCCTGGTGGGCCGCGGTCTTCCCGGGCCTCTGTATCCTGGTGACCGTCCTTTCCATCAACTATATGGGCGACGGCTTACGAGACGCTCTTGACCCCAATATGCGCTAGGCGATAGACTAGCCGGGCTGTTTGGTTTTCCTCAAGCGAGTTTTGGACGTCTGGTGCTCGCAGAGAGGAACGTCGGACCGACGAGCGGAGCCAGGACGGCGGGAGCGAGGAGGCCGACGAGCAGGAGCGGAGCCGGGAGGGCGAAGCGACGAGCGGTTCCGAACGCGAGCAGCAGACGTCTGAAAAGAGCCCTCATACGCGCAAGTGGCGGAATTGGTAGACGCACTAGCTTGAGGGGCTAGCGGTGGCAACATCGTGCTGGTTCGAGTCCAGTCTTGCGCAGGTCACAGTGCCGGGTCGTTGGCACTTGAAACAGTCGGAAGGGCCGCGCCGTAGAGCACGGCAGATGGTGCTGCCGACGGAGCTTGTTATATCGTGTGGTTAACCCGATTTTCGATTAGCCGCCCCGTGATCACCGCGATGGTCTTCATCGCGCTGGGGATCTTCGGGTGGATCGCCTTTCACAAGATTGGGCGCAGCAGCGATCCGCCGGGGACGTCGTGGCCGATCGTCATGGTATTTTCCAGCTATCCGGGCGCCTCGCCGCAAGAGATGGAACGGCTGATCATCAAGCCGGTAGAAGATCAGCTCGACGGCATCGACAATCTCGACGAACTCACCGCCAGCGCGCAAGAGGGTAACGCCTCGATCGGCGTGCAGTTCAAGCTCGGCACCGATCTCGACAAAGCCGCAATCGACGTGCAAGCTGCCGTCGACCGCGCGCGCGCCTTTCTCCCTACCGATCTCGACCCGCCGGACGTGTACAAGAACGGCGCGTCCGAGCCGCTGCTCGACTTAGCGGTCAGCTCGAATTCGTTGTCCCCGACGCAGCTCGCGGACGTGGTGAACAATCAGGTCGAGCCGCTGCTCAAGGCGATTCCCAACGTTCAAACGGTCGACGTATCGGGCGCGTCCGATCGGGAGTTCCACGTCGAGCCCATTCCGGGACGTATGGAAGCGACCAACGCGACGCTAAAAGAGATTTTCGATGCGGTCGCTGCAAACAATGCCAACCTGCCCGGCGGCATTTTACGGCAGCCGACGCAGGAGACGACGATTTCGGTTCACGCCGAGATCAATACCGCCCAAGACCTGTTGAACATTCCGCTCCCGGTTCCGGGAAGCTCGAACAAGAACCTGAAGGTGGGCGACGTCGCTTACGCTTTCGATAGTCACGTCGAGCCGACGTCGATTAGCCACTACAACGGGAAGCCCCGGGTGCACGTCGAGATCGACCGCAACATCAACGCGGACGAGATTACGTCGACGGCGATCGCTCGCGAGCATATCAAGCAGATCGAGGCCCAGTTCCCGCAGCTGTCCTTCTCGGAAATCGATGCGCCGGCCGACTACACGCAGCGCTCGCTCAACGGCGTTTGGCAATCGCTGCTCGAGGGCGTCGTCCTAACGATGCTGGTCATGCTCATTCTGCTGCATTCGTGGCGAAACGCCATCGTCGTTATGGTCGCGATACCGACGTCGATCCTGTCGACGTTCATCGTGATGAACTTGTTTGGATTCCACCTCGACTCGATGTCGCTCATGGGATTGGCGCTGATCATCGGAATTCTCGTCGACGACTCGATCGTGGTGTTGGAAAATATTACGCGCCATCGCGATTTGGGAGAAGCCCCAATGGATGCCGCGATCAACGGGCGGACCGAGATCGGCAGCGCCGCCATCGCGATCACGATGGTCGACGTCGTCGTCTTCGTCCCGATCGCATTCTTGCCTGGTATCGTCGGTGCGTACCTCAAGGAGTTCGGCGCCGTCATCGTCGTCGCCACCCTCTTCTCGCTGCTCGTATCGTTTACGCTGACGCCGCTGTTAGCCGCCAAGTGGAGCGTTCTGCAGCGTTCGCTGGGGCGTCCGAAGTGGCAGGAATGGCTTTCGTCGCGCATCGGCATCGGATCGGCAATCGCCGCCGCCGTCGTAGCGTTTCTCATCCCATGGCCTATCAAAGAGCTCAGCTACGTCTTCCCGATCATGATCTTTGCGGCGCTGCTGCTCAATTTTTTCGACGTACACTACGACCGCGTCGTCAACAACTTCAAGACGAAATGGCTGCCGTTCGCGCTGGATCACGGCCTTTTCGTCGTCTACGTGTGCGCGCTACTGGTGTTCAACGCGCTGACGCTTGCCGGGGGTGCGGGCGCGACGACCGTGGGCGTAAACGTGTTCTTCCTCATTCTTGCGGGAGTCTGGCACTTGGTCGGCGCCGTAACGCGTCGCCGCGTAGGAGCCGATCCGCTCGATTATCGCTGGTCGCATCCGGCCAACGGCCACTCGCGCGTCGTGCGGATGGGACATCTCACTTGGGATGCGGCTCGAAACGCTCCCCGCGGATTCGCTCGTTGGTTCCATGCAGTCGGCCGCCATCGCGGCTTGACGGCGATCACTTTCGGACTTCCGCTCGTATTGATCGCGTTAGTAACGGTTCCCATTCCGCGGATCGGTCACGACCCGAGCCCGCTGCTGAGCGCCATCGATTTCGATTTCGTGCCGTCGTTCCAAGACGGTGAAATCAACATGACGGTCACCTACCCTCCGGGAACGCCGATCGCCATGACGGCGAAGTACGTCGATCGGCTCGAAAACGAGATCATGAAAATCGACGGCATCCAGTCGGTCAGCTCGGTCGTCGGGCGCAAACCGGAAGGCTGGGGCAACGCCATCGGCGATAACTACGCAAGGCTAAACGCGCAGACGCTGCCGGAGCGCCGCAAAGATACCTATAAAATTGCCGACGAAATTCGCAAGCTAGGATATCTCGTTCCGGGCGGCGATTTCCAAGTAGCCAGCGACAGCGGCGGCGGTTCGGGATCGCAGATCTTCTACGCGCTTACCGGCCCCGAAAGCGAAATCGGACTGGCCGCCGAGCGCGTCGCACAGGTTCTGCGCGATACCCCGGGCAGCGTCAACGTGCAGACGAGCAACGAGCTCGCGGGACCTCGGCTCAACGTGAACATCGATTCGCAAAGGGCCGAGATCATGGGCGTGGCGCCGGCCGATGCGGCCGCAGTGGCGCGGTTTGCGATCGACGGCGCGGTCGCGACTAAGGTACGCACCGAGAACGGACTCGTGGACGTGCGCGTCCAGTTCCCGCTGTCGGATCGTTCCTCGGTGGATCAGCTCGAGGCCGTCCGCGTGCGCGCGCAAGACGGAACGCTGGTCCCGCTCAGCGACATTGCCTCCTTCCAATGGACGTCGGCGCCCACGCAAATCAAGCGTTTGAACCGCCAGCGCGCCGTCAACGTCTACGGCGGCACGTTGCCCGGCTATTCGCTCGGCGCGGTGACGGGCCCGCTCGAAGCGAAGCTCAAGGAGCCTGGATTCCTGCCCAGCGGAGTCTCGCTGGAAGCGCAAGGCGATACGCAGTTCATGCAAGAGACGTTCAGCAACATGGGGATCGCGCTGCTCATCTCGTTCATGCTGGTGTACATGCTGATGGTCGTGCTCTACGGATCGTTTCTCGAACCGTTCATCGTGATGTTTTCGGTTCCGCTGGCCATTATCGGTGCGATGATGGGCTTGTCGTTCATGCATTTCGTCGAGCCCGATGCGGGTCAATCGCTCAATATCATCTCGATGATCGGCATTATCATGCTCTTCGGACTCGTCTCGAAGAACGGTATCCTGATGGTCGACTACTCGAATCAGCTTTGCCGCCGCGGCATGCGCGTACGCGACGCCGTGCTGCAAGCAGCTGCAACGCGATTCCGGCCGATTCTCTTGACGACGTGCGCGATGATTTTCGGCATGCTGCCGCTGTCGCTTGGTTTTGCCGAGGGTGGCGAATGGCGGCAGGCGATGGGAACCGTCATTATCGGCGGCCTCGCGAGTTCGTGGTTGTTGACGCTGTTTCTCATTCCAATGGTATACAACACGTGGATGGGCTTCTTCGAACGGCGCGCCGACCGCCGAGCGCTTGCCGCCGAGATGTCGCATCCGGCTGCGGCGCAGCACGCATAAGGAGGCGGGCGCTCGAAGCACTGATTCAGAGCGGCCAAGCGTGGGTAGATGCCGTTCCATGAATCGATCGTGCAACCGCCTCTTTCATTTTACTCGCCGCGCGGCCATCGCCGTCGGAGCGTCGGCTTTATTTGCGACGGCTCTTCCCGTTCTAGCGCAGAACGTCACCGTGATCGTCAACGGGCAGACGATGAATTTCGACCAGCCGCCGATCATGCGCAGCGGGCGCGTATTCGTACCGCTGCGCGGCATCTTCGAGCAGCTCGGGGCCAGCGTCGTCTACGCGAACGGACAGATCAATGCGACGCGCGGCAGTACGACCGTGTCGCTAACGATCGGCTCGACCGCCGCCACGGTCAACGGTCAAAGCGTCACCGTCGACGTCGCACCCTTCGTGATCGGGGCCCGGACGCTCGTGCCGCTGCGATTCATCGCACAGTCGCTGGGCGCGACCGTCAACTGGAACGATTCGAACGAAACCGTGACCATTAACGGCGGCGGCGGCGGTGCGCCTCCACCGCCGGCGCAGAATCGGCCGGTCGTCCTCACCTATTCGTGGCCGACGGGAACCATCTACAATCACTATCCGCAGATTCGCTTCAACCTGAATCGCCCGATCGCGCAGGGAACGCTGCGCGTCACGCTCGACGGCAACGACGTTACCGCGGGTGTGTCGAACAACGGCCAGTACTATTTCGTGCCCGCACCGTTCTCGCTGCAGATGGGTAACCATCGCGTGCGAGTGACCGGGCAAACCCCCGGAGGGCTCAACATCAACCTCGGCTGGACCTTCAATCAAGGCTCTTACTAGCGCGAGGTAAAACGTCCAGCGCATGATGCGTCGTGCGCTGGTTACCGGAGCGGCCGGCGGCCTTGCCGCCGGCGTCGCTTCGGTTTTGGCGCGCGACGGTTTCGATAGCGTCGTCATCACGTTTCGAAAAACGCCGCCCGATGCAACGCTCGCTGCGATTCGGTCGTCCGGTGCGTCTGCGGCGGCGGCGTACGTCGACTTCGACGACGGCGAACGGGAGATCGCGGCGGCGCTCGACGCCGTGGCCGAGGAACACGGTCCCTTCGACACGCTGGTGCACGCCGTCGGCCCAATCGTCGTCAAGCGGTTCGCACGGCTCGGAATCGACGATTATCAAAAGATGTTCGACGGCAACGTCCGCAGCGCCGTGCTGGCATCGCGCGCCTTGCTGCCGGCGATGCGGGCGGCGCGGTTCGGACGCATCGTTTTCTTCGGATCGCTCGGCGCCGCCGAAACGCGCCCCTACCGAGGCTTCTCGCTGTACCAAGCGGCAAAGAGCGCTTTGATCGCTTTCGCCCGCTGCCTCGCCATTGAGGAAGCGTCCAACGGAGTCACGGTCAACGTCGTGGTGCCGGGCGACATCCGTGAAAAGCACGTCGACCGGCAAACGGCGCGCGCGCGTACTGCCGCCAATCCCGCGGGGCGCGCCGGAAGCTTCGAAGACGTCGCCGACGCCGTGCGATTTTTCGTGGCGGCGGAGCGCGATTTCGTGACCGGAGCTATCCTCGAGGTGACCGGGGGGTTGACGCAAGCCGACGCGCGAAACGAATCGCCTTCATGATTGCTCGCGACGATACCAGCGACCATCGCGCTTTTGCGCTGCCCGGCTCCAGACCGCATTACGGGCCCGACAAAATCGTGGCCGTCGAGCACATCGACCTGCACCTCGTTCCCGATCTTCGCAACGAACGGCTCGACGGCGTCTGCACGACGACCGTTCGCGCGCTCGACGAGCAGGTCGAGCGACTCGTTCTCGATGCGGTCGATCTCGCCGTCAGCCGCGTTGCGCGAGACGGGCGCGATCAACGGTTCGTTCGCAGGAACGGCAAGCTCGAGATTGGGTTCGATCCGGTAATCGCGCCGGGAGAGCGTGCGACCTTCTCGGTAACCTACAGCGCGGTCAAGCCGCGTCACGGGCTGTTCTTCATCAAACCCGACGACGCACAGCGCGATAAAGTCGCCCACGTGTGGACGCAGAGTCAGGACGAGAACGCACGGTATTGGTTTCCGTGCATGGACTATCCGCACGAGAAGCAGAAGACCTCGACCACGATCGTCGTTCCGAAGGGGATGTTCGCTCTGGGCAACGGCGCGTTGATCGAACGCAAAGACGAGGGCGACACGACGGTCTTCACGTATCGTCAGGACGTCCCGCACAGTACCTACCTGATGACGATGGTCGCCGGGCCGTTCGTCGAAATTGCGCAAGGCACTACGGGACGCAATAAAACCCCGGTCTTCTACTACGTTTTACCCGGCCGCGAAGCGGACGGCGAACGCGCCTTCGGAAAAACCCCGAAGATGGTGGAGTTGTACGAGGCGCGCACCGGGACGCCGTATCCGTACGCGCGGTATTCGCAAATCGCCGTCTCCGATTTCATCTTCGGCGGAATGGAGAACACCTCGGCGACGACGCAAACCGATCGCACGCTGCACGACGAGCGCGCGCATCTCGATTTTTCGAGCGATCCGTTGGTCGCGCACGAACTGGCGCATCAATGGTTCGGCGATCTCCTCACCTGCCGCGATTGGTCGCACGCGTGGCTGAACGAAGGTTTCGCGACCTTTTTCGAGGCGGTCTGGCGCGAGGCCGACCGCGGCGACGACGAGTATTTGTATCACGTCTTCGAGTGCGTCGAAGCGTACCTTCAGGAAGATGCGGATCGCTACCGGCGCCCCATCGTCTGCAACACCTACCGCAGTCCGATCGAGATCTTCGACCGCCACCTCTACGAAAAAGGCGCGGCGGTGCTGCACATGCTGCGGGGCGACCTCGGCGACGCACGCTTCTGGCGAGCGATCCGTCATTACGTCGAGCGCAACGCGCAGCGCAACGTCGAAACGATCGACTTCATCCGTGCCATCGAGGAATCGACCGGCCGCAACATGCGCGGTTTTTTCGATCAATGGGTGTTTTCCGGCGGTCACCCGGAACTCGAGATTTCCTTTGCCTGGGATCCGAAGCGGAGCGTTGCTACCGTCACCGTCGACCAGAAACAGCCGGTGGACGACGAGCACCCGCCGTTCCGTTTCGATGCCGACATCATTTTCGCCGGCGATGCCGAACGCCGCGTGCGCGCGACGATCGAGCGCCAGCACGAAACGATCACGGTGCCGCTGGAGTCGGAGCCCAAGCGGATCGTTTTCGATCCCGGCGCTTTCATTTTGTGCAACGCGACCTACAAGCTCGGCGTCGACGTGGCGGCTGCGGTGTTCTTGAGCGATGCCGACGTCGTCGCGCGCATCCGCGCGGCGCGCGAGCTGGCCAAAGACGGATCGCCGGTCGCGCGCGAAGCGCTCGGACGCGCTTTTGCCGCCGATGCGTTTTGGGGCGTGCTGGCTCAAGCCGCAACGGCAATGGGTGCGACGCGCGCGCCGTGGGCGCAGTCGATGCTCGTTTCAGCGCTCGGCAACAGCCACCCGAAAGTGCGCCGCGCTGCGGCTGCCGTACTCGGTAACTTCCGGCATGCCGACGTTGCCACGGCGCTCATTCCGGTCGCGCAGGGAGATGCGTCGTATTTCGTGCGCGCCGCAGCATTGACGTCGCTGGGCAAGACGCGCGATCCACGCGCCTTCGACGTGTTGGCGCAAGCCGTGCGAGGACAGACGTGGAACGGGACGGTGGAAGCCGGCGCGGTACGCGGGCTTGCCGAACTCGCCGATTCCCGAGCGATGCCGCTGGTACGCGAGGCGACCGCCGCGGATCGGGACGAAGGCGTTCGGCGCGCGGCCGTCGTTGCGATCGGACGCATCGGCGAACTGCTCGAGTCGGAGCGAACCCACGCCGTCGAAGCATTGGAAGAGCGCCTCGACGACCGGTATTTCTTAGTGCAGCTGGGCGCGATTGCTGCGGCCGAATCTCTCGCCGACGCCAGGCTGCTGCCGGCGCTCGATCGGCTCAGCCAGTCCGCATTCGACGGGCGCGTGCGCCGCGACGCCGCCGAAGCCGCCATTCGCGTTCGCGAGGCAGCCAAGGTGCCCGCGCAAGTAACCGCAATGCGCAGCGATATCGACGGATTACGTGAAGAGCACCGGAAACTACAGGAGAAGATCGAGGCGCTCTCGCGGTCGTAGACGCCGCGTTGTTGCGATAGCGTTCCTGGTTGCGGTCGCCTTAGGGGTCGCGGCGGCTTTGCTGCACGCTCCCTTGGGGACGCTCTTCTCGCACGTCCTGTACTCGAATCGCTCGGGTGAATTTTCCGGAGAGCAAGCTTTGAAAACCACATCCTGTGGTGCCGGAAAATTCACACGCCCCCAGGGACCGTGCAGCCAAAGCCTTGCGACGCCCAGTCCGGAGCCGTGGACGGAAGCAGATCGCAACAAGCTTGCTGAGGAATTAAATGGGGCATTTGCGCCGGCCATAAGTGGCGCGGAGCGCTGGAGTATGGCCGTGTTGTCGGTCGATGGCATTACCGTTTACGATAATCGTGCGTATCGCGCGACGACGCCGGCGAGCGTGCAGAAGCTCATCGTTGCGGCGGCGGCACTGGACGTATTAGGCCCCCAATACCGGTTTCACACGATCCTCGCGGCGCAGCGGCCCATCGATGCGGACGGTACGATCGATGGTAATCTGTGGCTCGTCGGTTCGGGCGATCCGTCGTTTCGCAGTACCGATCTGGATGCGGGGGTCGCGTTGCTCGAGCGCGCCGGACTGCGGCGCGTGACCGGCAGCGTCGCAGTCGACGCGGAAGCGATGCACGGTCCGGAACTCAATCCGCATTGGGAAGCCGGCGATAGCGGCGAGGATTACGCCGCACCGACGAGCGCCGTCTCGCTCGACGGCGATACCGTCGAGTTCGACGTTACCGGAACGTCGCCGGGCGAGGCTGCGGACGTGCAAATCGTTCCCGAGAGCGATGCCATCGGCGTCAGCGGCGAGATCCAAACGTCGAGTTCCGGCAGCGATTCCGACGTCACGATCGCACCGCAGCAAGCACCAAATACGTTTTTGTTGAGCGGTTCCATCGGCGCCGGGACGACCGAAAAGGACTGGCTGCCGGTTAGGTCGGTGCCGCAGTATGCCGGCGCGGTGCTCGTCCGCTTGCTGAGCGATCGGACGATCGCCGTGAACGCCGCGCCGATCGTCGCGCGCGCGCCGTTGGAATCGATCGCGCTGTGGGATCATCGCTCTGCGGCGCTCCGAGCGCTCGAGCGCCACATGCTGTTTTTTTCCGACAACCACTATGCGGAACAATTGCTGCGCGCGGTGGGGCGCGAACGCAGCGACGTTGCGACCGACGCGTCGGGAATCGCCACCGAGCTGCGCTACTTGAGCGAACGGGGCATTCCCACGCCGGAGCTTCGGATCAACGACGGCAGCGGGCTCGCACCCGACAACCGCATTGCCGCAATCACGCTGGCACGCGTGCTGGCAGATGCGGAATCGCGCGGCGGGGAGTCTTCGCTGTATTTACTCCTGCCGCTCGGAGGGCGCCAAGGCACGCTCAAAGAGTACGATTTTACGACGGCACTCGGCCGGGTTCGTGCCAAGAGCGGTCATATCGGCGGCGTCGCGTCGCTTGCGGGCTACGCGAACACGCTGCATCACGGACGGGTGGCGTTTGCGTTTTCAATCAACGGATCGCCCGGCGATCCCGATGCCGCAATCGTGCGCGCGGTCAATCGGCTCATCGAATACTAAAAGGTTTCCGGGGCTGCCGGGAAGATATCAAGGCCTCATGTCCGGAGAACCCCTTGTAGACGAAGCCCTTCTCGCCGAGATTCTCCGGCGCGCGCTGCGCCGCGGCGGCGAGCTGGCGGACGTCTTTTGCGAGCGCCGCAGCTCGCTCGCGTATCGCCTTCAAGACGGGCGCATTCACGACGGTTCGCTCGGAATCGCCGCCGGCGTCGGGATTCGCGTTATCGACGGCGAGTCGGCGGGCTACGCCTATTCGGACGATTTGAGTCCCGAAGCGTTATTGGAGGCGGCCGACACAGCCTCGCTGATCGTTCGCACCGCGCCGAATGGTGCGGTTCGCAGCGTAAACGGTACGTCGGCCCCGCGCGCCGCTTCGCTCTACGCTCGCGAACGCTTCGCTCACGCGCAGGAGTCGCGTTACGTCGCGTTGCTGGAACGCGCCGACGTCGCCGCGCGAGCGTTCGATCATCGGGTCGTGGCGGTCAACGTTCACGTAACCGACGAGCTGCAAGAAGTGTGGATCGCGACGAGCGACGGCCGGTCCGCGCACGACCGCCGCCCTATGGTCGCCCTGGGCGTTCAAGCCGTAGCCAGCGACGGAAAGGAGCGCGGCTCGGGCTACGTC
>JAFAHZ010000132.1 GCA_019236975.1 Vulcanimicrobiota bacterium
GCGCCCGGCATCTTCGGGATGCGCCTTGGCGTGGAGAGCGACACCATCCGAAATCGCCTTTGCGATGTCGGGCATCGACATGCACGAGCCATCGCCGGTTTGCAAGCCGCCGCCGTCGCCGCCGCCGTGGTCGACCAGCTCGATCCAGGTCTGCTTGGCGCCAGAGGCTTCGGCGTTATCGAGCGTTCGCGCAACAAACCGAGCCAGATTCGCCTCGTCGCTCATAGCGTGCGCTTTCTCGCTGGTGACGTGCCCAATCAGCCCGTCGCCAACGGTGAACTCGTCAGTGTGTAGCCGCTGCGAATGCAGCGCGGTGGTATCCTCCACGGTGAACTGGATCCGCGAATCGGCCGCGCTCGCGTCGACGGCTTGGTCGATAACCGAGCTTTGAATGGCGTCTAGATTGTTGTCGCCGTCGCGGTAGATCCCGAACTCCAGCGTGCGGCGCGACGGGGTGAGACTGACGTTCTGCAGCATGAGGCCTCCTGACGTGTGAACTCGGAGACCTACTGCGACGAAGTCTGCGTCTAGCTAGGGCTGCCCCAAAACTGTGCTACAGCGAAATAGGTGCGTCGGGCGCGCGAGCGATGCGGAGGGGGTCGAGATCGGGATCGCTGCGTAAGCGCCCGAGCTCGTCGAGATCGTGCGCGCCGGATGCAACGTAGCCGCGAACGACCCGCAGCGCTTCATCGCGATACCCCAGCGCGACTTCGGCGGACGCTAGCGCGACCGGATCCGTAAGCGCGACCTTCGGAATCACTGTCAGGGTGCGAAAATCGGCTTCGGCTGCCTGCCGATCGCCTTGCGCGATTTCGGCTTGCAAGCGCAGGACGAGCGCGCTCGCCTCGTTCGGATACATGCCGAGCAGCACGTTTGAGAGCCGCAGCGCGTCGGCGTTGCGCCCGCGCAGCAGGTCGGCTTTGGCGAGCCAGTAGCGCGTGTAGCCGGGATGGTTACCGAGAGCCACGGCCCGTGCGAGCACGTCGCTCGCTTTCCCATACTGATGACGTAGCACGAGCCACTCGCCGAACGAGCCGACGGCGTATCCCGACGTCGGGGCCATCTCACCCATCGTTCGAAAATCCTGACCCGCAACGTCGAAGTCGCCGACGCTCATCAAGAATTTCGCGCGCCACGTTCGCGGCGTTTCGTCTTGCGGATCGGCTGCAACGGCGGCGTTGAAAAACCGTGCTGCGGTCGCGCACTTCCGGTCGTAGACGGCGGCAATCAACCCCAGCGCGGTCAGTGCGTTGGAATCGCTCCCGCCGCCGCCGAGCGCGGCCGTCGCTTCGCTGCGCGCGGTTTCGAACGCGCGCGAACGCCGATCCCCGGTAAGTGCGAGCGCGCGTTTGACGTCGACCATCGCCAGGCCGCCGTAGGCCGCGGCATTGGGGCCGCGCGCGATAATCGACCGGTAATACGCAGCGGCGAGCTCGAGATGATCCGGACCTTCGCTCGTCGACAAATAGTTGGCCAGGGCGAGATCGCGGTTCGCGGCGCCGGGCGTCGTCGTGACGGCGCGAACCCAAACACATAGCCCGATGGCTGCAGCAATCGCCGCGACCGCAAGCCACCGCGAGCGGCGCTGCATATTTCCGCGGCTGGGTGCCGGTTCGGCAGCGGCGTCGCGCGCTACGACGAGGCGGTAACCGCGCCGCGGCACGTTTTCGATCGAGACGCGAGCGTCGTCGCGCAGCACCCGGCGCAGGACGTAGATTTGCTGGTTGAGGTTGCGCTCTTCGACGGCAGCGTCACCCCACAGGGCGTCGCGGATCGCACTTGCCGAAACGACGCCGCCGCGAGCGCTGACGAGCATCGCGAGGATCTGTGCGGGCAAGGGCGGGAGCGCTACGACCCGGTCCTCGTCGTACAAAACCAGCGCGTCGAGATCGAACTGAAAACGGCCGATCGACACCGTGGCCGGCATGCCCGAGGTATTCGGACCGGCCAGGAGCACTACCCCTAGCATGCACCCGTAGCGTATGGGCGTTTACGCGCTCGCGGCTATCATCGAACTGTCATCCGAGCGTCTTTTTAGGGGCGGTGACGCGCCGTTGACTGACGGCGCCGCCCCGCTGCACCTACCGTACGGCTATGCACGTGGTAGTTTTGGCGCTCGCAACGTTTTTTACAGCGGTCCGGGCGCCGCATCCGCTCGCCCTCGATCCGTCGCTATCCGATCCGGCCTGGGCGCTCGGCGAGATCCGCACCGGCAGCTTCTGGAACCTGACCAAGCGTTCGGCGGCTCAGCTGGCCACGAGAGTCTATTTGCTCTACGACGATCGCAATCTCTACGTGGCGTTCCGGGCGGAACAACAAAGCGTTCCCATTGTAGCGGGTCAGACGACCAATAACGTCGGCTTCGGGCAAGACGACTTCGTGGGCGTGGCCATCGATACGAGCGGGGCCGCCAATCAGGTCTACTTCTTCGAAACGACGCCGCGCGGGATTCGCTATCAGCAGGCTAGCGACAACGCGCGCTATACGCCGCGCTGGCGCAGCGCGGTACGGGTAGAGAACGGATCGTGGAACGCCGTCATGATCGTACCGCTCGCAATTGTCAGGCTATCGCGGGCCAACGTCGCCACTTGGCGTTTCAACTTCATCCGCTCGCTCGCGGCGGTCGGAGAACACTATACGTGGGCTTACGACGGGTTAATGAACGACGGTACCGTCGGTTCGACGTGGCCCACCTTCGGTGACGCAAAGTATTGGCCGTCGCTGAAAATCGACGGCATTGCCGGCGCCGCTCGGCCGCAGCCGCACCTCGACATCTACGGTTTAGGGAGTGCGGGCGCGGATCGCAACCTGTTTCAACAAGCCAACGGAACGTTTGGACCCCAGACGGCGCGCTGGGCCGGAATCGACGCGACGATACCGTTGACCGGTACCATCAACCTCGTGACCACCGTCAATCCGGATTTTTCGAACGTTGAAGTCGATCAGCTGACGATTGCGCCGCAAGAATTCCAGCGCCAGCTCACCGAATACCGCCCGTTCTTCGCGCAAGGTGCGTCGTTTCTCTCGCCGAGTCAGCTGTCTTTCTCAAGCCCGACCGGGCCGAACACGACGATCTTCTATACGCCGCGTATCGGACCGTTCGACTGGGGTGCGAAAGTAGAAGGCACGTTCGGGCTGCAGTCGTTCGGCGTTCTGACGTTTCGCGGATTTGACGAAACGACGGGAAACACGTTCGACGACACGGCCTACGGTTATCAGCACGCACTGCCCGATCGTACCTTTCAGTACTGGCTCGACGGCGTGGTGGCGCACCATAGCATGAGCGGCAGCGACGATACGACGGACTTCGGCGTCTTGTGGCGCGATCCGAAGACGGGACTGCAAAGCGGAACCGGAGACACGCTCGAGTACGGATCGTGGGTGCCGAATACCGGAATGGCGCACGCCGACAATAGTTACGTCGGCCTCTTCAAGCCAAACTACACGCTCGTACTGGGATACAACGATAACAGTCCGAACTACAATCCAATCGACGGTCTGACGTTCAACTCGGACATCAAGGGCTTTCAAGGCTTTGCGGGCGCGCAGGGCAAGACGGCGTGGACGAAAAATTATTCGATTGGGTTCAACTTCGACCGCTGGTTCGATCGGTCGGGCGCCGTACACGAAGCGGACACCCTCACGACGCTTAGCGCCGTTTTCAAGAACGGCATCTCCATCAATACGCTCGGGCCGAGCATCGGCACTTTGCGCAGCTACGACGTTCCGGCTGGTCCCGGGTGCGGCGGTCCAACGATCGGAACCACCTCGTTTACCGGTTTCCCGTGCTACCGTAACGGACAAGACCAGCGCTACAACCTGTTCACCACGGCAATAGGGTACAAGGACGGAACGCCTCAGCCGTTCGACGTTTCGTATGCGTTCGGGCCCTTCGGAGGGAAGTGGACGCAGCTGTTCACGGTCGCGACGTCGAGACCGCTCGGGCGCTTTTCGATCGCGCTCCAATACGACGGAACGTACGAGCGGGCATTCGCCACCGGCGTCCTGGATTCGCAGTTCCTGCGCTCGATCTCGGTCGGACGCTCGCTAGGCCCGGAGTCCAACGTTTCGGTAGCGCTTCAAAACATCAACGGCATCGGGGGCTTCGCTACGCAAACGGGAACGAACGTCGCGTTCGGATACCACCAGCGTTTTGCCGACGGTAACGAGCTCTACGTCAACTACGGCACGCCCGCTTCATATCGCACGCTCGACCGCTTTATCGCGAAATACGTGCTCCATATCGGCGGAGACGCCGGCACCTAGCGGCAGGAGAGCGGCGGCTCGCCATTGATTTTCCTCCGACACACACTTTCGGAGGTGGAGAGATGTCACTTCGTTACTTAGCGGGTGTCGCGTTGCTGCTGGCGGCAGCCGCATGCAGTTCGTCGACAAACACCCTGCCGCCCCAGACGTTCGCACCGGCGACGGGCAGCCTACCGCTCCGCGGCTTCGCAGCGGGCGGCCGGGGCTTTACCGTAAAGGACTTTACGTATCACATCATGCCGCTGCGGGTCCGGCACGCGCACGCGAACGCCGGCGGCGGAGGTCTGCAGTATCCTGACGATCTCACCAACTACGGCGCACCGCTCATGAAAGCGGCGGCGGCGCACAATATCTACGTGAACTGTCCTGCGAAGGAAAGCTGCTGGGGCGCTCCCGAGGCGTTCCAAACCAAGCTGGCAGGCAGCAAATTTGCCGGCATGCTGACGCAGTACACCGGAAGCGCACCGTCGGCATACACGTTCGCCGACTCGGTCAACATACTCTGGAAAATCTATCCGCACACCGCGCTGTACGAAAACGATTTGTTCGCCATCATCCATCAGGTCGCGGCTGCGTCGAAGAAAACCGGGTTGGATAACGAGTACCACGTTTTCTTGCCCAAAGGCACCGACACGTGTTTCGATTTTTACGCGCAGTGCTACTCGCCGGACAATCCGTCGACCTCGGCGTTCTGCGCGTATCACGGAACGGTCGACTACTCCGATATCGGCTTGGTGGTCTACTCGATCGAGCCCTATCAAGACATCAAGGGCTGCTTGACGAAGAAATCCTCGGGCGCCAGCGAGCTGACCAACTCGACGATTTCGACCCTAGCGCACGAAACGTTCGAGTCGATTACCGACCCCGGTCCGAAACTCGCGTGGTACAACTTCGTGGGCGGCGAGATCGGGGACGAGTGCGAGTTTTTCGTTGCGAGCGTGAATCTCGGCGGCACCGTCTACAACACCCAGCCGATGTACTCCAACAAGTATCACGCCTGCGCGACGCAGTGAACGAACCTTTCGGGGGCTGCGACCATCGGCAGGTGACCGCAGCCTTCGATCGGCATCGTTCGCGCAGCCGGAATCGCCTGCGCGAGCTGCGCGCCGAGCCACGGCGGAATCAACTTATCCTCGGTTCCCCAGATCACGCGCACGGGCATCGCTAACGACGCAATACGATCGAGCGTGTCGGCGGTTTTTGCGACATCCCATTGGCGCGCGATAGCCGCACGCGGAGCGAGCGATCCTAGGGCTAGCGCCGCGGCCGTCATGATCGTGAGATCGTTGTCGCGCAGCGTCGTCGTCCCAGCGCCAACGTAGAGCAGCGCGGCCAGGAACGAAAAATCGTCAGGCGTGTTTGCGGTGAGCGATTGCAGCAACGTGACGACGTTCTTCGTATAGAGGTCGCCGCGTGCCCACGTGGATACGAGCGTCAGCTCCTCCACGCGCCCCGGAAACGCGAGCGCTAGTTCCTGAGCGATCGCGCCGCCGAGCGAGTGTCCCAAAACGTGCGCGCGATCCGCGCCGGCGGCATCCATGACGGCGGTCGCATCCGCGACGAGATCGGTCAGCGCGTAGGCCGCGCTTGCGATCGTGCTCTCGCCGCTGTCGCGCAGGTCGAAGGCAATGGTGCGAAAGCGCCGTGCGAGCACCGGACGAACGAGATTCCAAATCGGCCGCGTCGAAGCGACGCCCGGAATCAGCAGCAAGTTGGGACCGTCGCCTGCGACGTCGTAGGCGAGTTCGATCGTCCCGTTACGTGCGACGCTCATCTCCGCTGTTATCGGCCGAGCGACCCGATCTTCGCAGCGATAACCGGATCGTCGTAGTACGTGCGTGCCTTTTCGTACCAGGAGCGCGCCAACAGACTGTCGCCTAGCCGTTCGGCGACCAGACCGGTTGAAAAGAACCCGCCGGCATAATACTCGCGCACCGCCGCGCCCATGCCGTTGGTCGCCCATCGCGCCGCCGGAACGTCGCCGTAACCCGGAGCCGATTCCAAGCCCGTTTGCCGCCGGTACAGTATGACGAGCTGATCCGGCGCGTTAGTGAGAACCATCGCCGACGTTACGCCCAGCACTTCCGGCCGGTAGCGCGGGCCGGGGGCGTGGATGCCGCGTTCGCCGGCGACGAAGAACGGCCGGCCCGGATTGGCCGCAATCAGCACGTCGCGGCGGACGGCCGGCGCATAATTCATGCCAACTTCGGCCGGAACGGCGAGCGTCGTGCTCAACGCGCCGACGTACGGTGCGTAATCGAGCAAACCGTACGTGACGATCGTCACGTCCGTACGCATACCTTCGACCGATTGAAAGTACTGCGGCGGCTGATCGACCGGATCGCCCGCGGTGACCAGCACCGCATTCCTCGGGAGCGCGCGAAAGATGTCCGCAAAGAGCGTGCGTGGTCCGTGCTCGTTGCGAAGCGACAGCGGCGGCAGCGTCACGATCGCCGATGCCACCGCGAGCGCGCAGCACGCCCACCCGAGTACCGGACGGAGCGCCAGATATGCAGCGAACGGTGCGAGCGCCGTAAGCGAGAGCAGACCGAAGCGCGTAAAGACCGCGCGCAGCAGCTCGTCGTGCACGTCGACGTTGGCGACGGCGCAGAAAGCGACCAGCGGAAAGGCAACGAGAAGCGCGGCAATCGTCGCCGCGCGCCGCTCTCCGGCAGCGAAGGCGGCGATCGCTCCGAAGATCGACGCCGCCAGTGGCCACCCATCGGCAACCGCAAGCGCGCCCAGGCGCTGCCACATCGAACCGCCCTGATCGGGGGTACGCGCAACGAGGTTGAATCCGCCGTAGGCGCGGCGCAAAATGAGATCGCGTAGCTCGCCCGGCGTACGCGCCGTGCCGAAGTGCCAGACGTGCGCCTGCGATGCGGCCAGCGTATGCGCGTAAGGCAGAAAAAACGTTGCGAGGGCTAGCGCCGCCCCAGACGCCAGAAGCAGCGGCGCACGAGGATCGCGCCGCATCCAGTCGCGATTCGCATAGGCTGCCCACAGCGCGACCGGCAGCAGAAGGACGAGCGACTGATGGTTGGACAGACCGAATCCGAACAGCGCGCCGAGCACCGGCGGAATCCAGCGCGCCGGCGCCTGCAGCCAGAGAATGCACACGAAAACGATTGCCGCTGCGAACGCGTCGTCGAGCGAGAAGACTTCGGCCTGCAGCGACCAGCTGACGAAAATGGGGGAACACGCCGCCAGTGCCAGCGCCGCAAAGAATGCGGCGGCCAGGCGCCTTGTCAAAACGTACGCGCTCGCGAAGACGAACCCCACCGTAACGGCGTGGTATGCGCACGCGGTGAGATTGACGCGGAACGGCAACGTGCCGAGCGGTGCGAGCGACGCGAGATGCCCGAGCACGATCCAAAGCGGATAGCCCGGCGGATGCGCGACGCCGTTGGTTATGGCAGCGGCGGTGAGTTCCGGTCCGTCGCCGAACGCGACGTCGCGCGCGGCTAATGCCGCGAAGACGACGAACGATATCAGCCCGGCCGCCGTTGCACCGGCGACGGCGCTATGGCGTGAACTGATAGACGATTCCGCCGCTACCGCTGCCCGAAAGCTCGACCGCAGTTCCGTACAAGCTCTTGCCGAATACGTATGGTGCCGCGATCGGTGTCGAACCATCGCTGTTTCCGATGAACGCGTGCAGCACGCGTTCCGACCCCGACGGCGTCACGCTATAAAGCGTGCCGCAGCCGGTGGTGCAGCCCGTGCCGCCGCCGTACGCCGTCGTTCCGTAAAGCATGCTGCCGAGTGCGATGGGCGCGGCCCGCGGACTGAAACCGTCCTTGTTCCCACGGAATTTGTAAATGACGCGTTCGCTTCCCGAAAGCGAGATCGCAAAGACGACGCCGCACCCGAAGCCGCCGCACTCGCCGGCGTTGTTTCCGCCGAACTCCGTCGTGCCGTAGAACGTGCCGTGGTATTGCGCGACGCCGTACGGTTGCTTTCCGTCCCTACCGCCGCGGAACGAATACAAGAATTTCACGCTTCCGTTCGGCGAAACGCGGAAGAACGTTCCGCACGTGGTCATCGTCGGGCACTGAACTCCTCCGCTCGGCGTTACGCCGTAGAGCGAACCCTTATACGGCACGAGACCCCCGGTAGGCGAAACCGGTCCGTAGGTCGTCGTCGGACAGTTGAACTTGGAAATCACGCTTTCCGCACCGGAGCTCGAAATCGTATAAATCGTGCCGTCGCCGCCTTGCGAGGCGCTGCAGCCGCCGCTGCCGGTTTCCCCGTACAGCTTGCCGTTATCAAGAACGAGGCCGCTGGTCGGTCCGGCGCCGTCGAGTCCGCTTGTAAACGCGTGCACGGTGCGCTTGTGGCCGGTCAACGACACGGCAAAGACGGTGCCGCACGCGCCGCTGCACGGCGGACTTTGGTCGCCGCCGTCGACAGTCGTGCCGTATAACTCGCCGTTGAAGTACGCGAGGGCGGACGTTGGTTCGGAACCGTCGGCGCCGCCTTTGAAGCGGTAAAGAATCGACTCCTTACCGGACGGAAGCATTATTTTAAAGACGATGCCCTGCGCCTTCGGTCCGCCGCCGTACAGCGTCGTGCCGTACAACGCACCGTTGACCGCAACGAGACTTGAAGCGGGATAATAGCCGTCGGTTCCACCTTTGAATGTGTAGAGGACGCGGTACGCACTTGCGGCTGCA
>JAFAHZ010000141.1 GCA_019236975.1 Vulcanimicrobiota bacterium
CGTCGAACAGGGCGGGACCATCGGCCTCGACGCGCGCGCCTACGATGCGCGCGGGTATCGTCTCGCGCTCCCGCCGCTGCTGCCGTGGGAAGCCAACGCGGGGTCGATCGACGCGCACGGACTCTACCGTGCGGGCGGACGCGACGCGAACGTGCTCGTGCGCATCGGCGAAAGCGTGGCGGGCGCACGCATCACGGTGGGCTCCCACGACGTCGCGCTTCCGTTTGAGGAACGGGCGCGGTTCGTCACCGTTCCACACGGCGGCGAAGGCTCGCTCGAGCGCGGCTCCGCCTGCGCCGGGTGCCTCACCCTCGACTATGCGTTTGGCGGGAACGAACGCGCGGCGTACGCGATGGTCGACGTACCGTTGCCGCCTCACACGGTCGGCCTGGCTTTCGACGTTCTCGACGACGGCAGCGCGTCACGTCTGCGCGTCGGGTTGCGCAACGCGATCAACGAAGACGTTTTCCTCGACGCAACGCGCCTCGACCAACCAGGCTGGCGGCACGTGACGGTTCGTTGGGCCGGAGAAACTGCCGAGGCGGCGCGCCTGCTCGCGATCTACGTTCTGCCGCCGAAAGGCATGGAGCTGTCGAGCGGACAGATCGTCTTACGCAACGTTCGAGCGATCGTCGCCGGGGAATCCGAGAGTCCGCGAAAGGGCGAGGCTAGTAATCCATGACGAGATCGTATTTGCAGGTATCGACGTCGTCTTTCTCTTTGACGGTGCCGTCGTGGTAGACGATCTTCACGTCGATCTCGCAGTCCGTCTCGACATCCCACGTCTGGCTTTGGCCGGGTGAAATAACGTCGTCGCCCATCTGATCCGGTCCCCACTTACGCGAGCTGATGGGCGAGAGGTAGACCCGGTCGATTTGATGCCCGCCGTTATTTTTCACCGTGAACTTGTGCGTATCGGCGAGCGCGGGTGCGGTCAAAAACAGCGAAGCAACCGTAACCATAAGGGCCGCGGATAGAAACGTTCTCAGCATACATTCAGCTTCGGCCGTAAGACCGCTTTCCTTAGCTTCAAAGGTCGGCGAGCAAGTGCCTCAAATACCAGGCCCAATGGAGTTTGGCGATTTAGCTTCGCGCGGGCTCGACGAGGCCGCCGCGGCCGGAGCGGCCTACGCCGACGCACGATTCGAGGTGCAGCGTGCGGAGCGCGTCGAGGTGCGCAATGGCGTCGTCGCGGCATTGGCCGATAGCACCAGCACGGGCTACGGCATCCGAGCGCTGTTCGACGGCGCGTGGGGATTTGCAGCGAGCGCCGAGCTTTCGCATGAAGCCGTCGCGCGCACCGCGCGCCGCGCCGTCGACATTGCGCGCGCGAGCGCTTCGATCGCGCGACGCCGCGTCGGCGAGCCGCCCGCGCGGACGTACGTCGATACGTTTGCGACTCCGATGCGTCGCGATCCGGTTGAGGTGCCGCTCGGAGAGCGCGTCGCGCTGCTGTTGGAAGCCGAACGGCGTCTCCACGTCGCGCCGGAGGTCGCGGTCGGACGAGCCTGGCTCGACCTGCTGCGCACCGACAAAACGTTCTTCAGCACGACCGGATCGCGCATCGCCCAAGCGCTGCGCCATACGGGCTGCGGCGTCGAAGCGATGGCCGTCGGTGACGGCGACGTGCAAACGCGGACGTATCCGGGCGACGTCGGCCTCTATCAAACCGGCGGCTGGGAGATCGTCGAAGCGGCCAACTTGCTCGAGGGAGCGCCGCGCATCGCCGAGGAGGCCGTCGCGCTGTTGCGCGCGCCGCAATGTCCCGGCGGCACGTTCGACGTCATCCTTGGCGGATCGCAGATGTCGCTGCAAATCCACGAATCGTGCGGTCATCCTGCCGAGCTCGACCGCGTCATGGGATGGGAAGCGAACTTCTCCGGAACGAGCTTTCTCGAAATCGCGCAAGTCGGCAAGCTGAAATACGGCTCCGACATCGTCTCGATCGTCATCGACAACACGTTGCCCGCCGGCATGGCGACCTGCGGCTACGACGACGAAGGCACCAAATCGATAACGTCGGACATCGTGCGCGATGGTCTGTTGGTCGGCTACGAGATGAGCAACGATACCGCGCGCGCGATCGGCCGCGAGAGCAACGCCTGCGTCCGGGCGCAAAGCTGGGAGTTCGTACCGATGATTCGCATGTGCAACCTAGTGCTGCTTCCGGGTAACGTGCCGTTCGACCACCTGTTCGACGACGTCAAGCACGGCATTTACATGGAGAGCAATCGCTCGTGGTCGATCGACGACCGCCGGCTGAACTTCCAATTCGGGTGCGAGATCGCTTGGGAAATCGTGGACGGCAAGCGCGGCCGTATGCTCAAGAATCCGACGTACGCGGGCATGACGCCGCAGTTTTGGAACTCGTGCGACGCGATTGCGGATGAGAAGTCGTGGTTTGCCTGGGGCACCCCCAACTGCGGAAAAGGCGAACCGATGCAGTCGGGCTTGACGACGCAGGCCGCGGCGCCGGCTCGGTTCCGCAACGTCAGCGTGGGAGTCGGCTATGCATAGCGCGCAGCGCGAAACGCTCGCCAAGCGCCTTCTCGGGCTCGCCGACGGGGCCGATCAAGCCGAGGTGCTGATCGCCAGCGAAGACAGCGCGCTCACCCGCTTCACACACGAGGTTTCCAATCAAAACGTCGCGACCGCGGACGTCGGCGTCGCGGTGCGCGCGATCGTCGATCGCCGCACCGGAGTCGCTCGCAGCAATCAACTCGACGATGAATCGCTGCGCGACGTCGTCGAGCGCGCGATCGCGATGGCGCGTTTAGCGCCGAGCGATCCGTTGCAGCCGGACCTTCCCGCCGGCGGATCGACGACCGCACCGCCCGGCGCCTACGACGACGCGACGGCGCACGCAACGGCCGAACGGCGCGCCGCGATGTGCGCCGATATTTTTGCGTCGGCAGAGGCGGCCGATCAATGGTGCGCGGGATACGTCGCCAGCGCGTCGTCGGGGTATACGATTGCTAACACGTCGGGTGCGCTCGGCTCGTTCGACGGCACGAATGCCGGACTGAACGTCAAGATGAATGCGGCCGACTCCACCGGCTTCGCCGAAGCGCACGGCGCGGCGATCGGCAGTGTCGACGCGGCAGCCGCCGGACGGCGCGCCGCCGAGAAAGCGGGGCGCGCCAAGCATCCGAAACCGGTCGATCCCGGCGCGTGGACGGTGATCTTGGAGCCGACCGCGTTCGGCGAGCTGTTCGTCTATCTCTCGCACCACTTTTCGGCGCAATCGTACGACGAGGGATCCTCATTCTGCAGCGACGGCTTGGATAAGCAGTACTTCGCCGATACCCTCACGGTGCACGACGATTACGCGCATCCGCTCAACCCGGGCATGCCGTTCGACTTCGAGGGTCAGCCCACGATGCGC
Organism: Vulcanimicrobiota bacterium; assembly: GCA_019236975.1. Classification (GTDB taxonomy): domain Bacteria; phylum Vulcanimicrobiota; class Vulcanimicrobiia; order Vulcanimicrobiales; family Vulcanimicrobiaceae; genus JAFAHZ01. The sequence continues at coordinate 3,386 of JAFAHZ010000141.1, forward strand.
GTGCCGCTGGTGGAAAACGGCATCGTGCGCAACGTGGTGACGGACAGTTACTATGCGCGCAAGCTCGAACGGCCCAACACCGGACACGCTTTGCCCGCGCCGAACTCCTACGGTCCGCAACCCCGCAACCTCTGCGTCGCACCCGGCAGCAGATCGCTCGAGCACTTGATCGCGGAAACGAAGCGCGGTTTGCTGATCACGCGCTTCTGGTACATCCGCACGGTCGATCAGAAGAAAGCGGTCGTCACCGGAATGACGCGCGACGGTACGTTTCTCGTGGAAGACGGCAAGGTGACGCACGGCGTCCGCAACCTGCGCTTCAATCAGAGCATTCTGGAGGCGCTACGGCACTGCGAACTCTCGTCCGAGCAGAAACGTACCGGTCAGTACCACTATTCGCTCGTCGCACCCGCCGTGAAAATCGACAAATTCCACTTCACGTCGGGAACGGAATTTTAGAGTAAGAGGAACTAGGAGATGAAGCTTTCAGTTGCGCTTTTGACGTTACTAGCGTTTTCGAGCTGCGCTCCGTTTGCGGGAAGTGCGCCATCTC
>JAFAHZ010000157.1 GCA_019236975.1 Vulcanimicrobiota bacterium
AGTTACAATCGTTCCTTCGGAAAGACCTCACTGCAGTTTTCGTACACGATTCAACGCACGTGGTCGCCGACCAGCGACGCAACGCAAAAGACGCCGCTCCTGACGATCGGGCGCCAAATTTCGCCGGCGTTCGTCGCGGACGCGACCATCGGGTTTCAGTCGCTCACCGATAAACTCAATCCCAGCACGAACGGGCGATCGCGTATTTTTTCCCTGCAGCTCAACTCGCCGTTCGCGTTCGGATACGGCGCGACCACAGGCCGCGTCGATCCACGCTTGCCGGCAATCATCGCCGGGCGCGTTCAAGTATTGCAAGCTACGAGCACCGGCACGTACGTGGGATTCTCCGGTGCCGGCGGCGGCGGGCTCTCCAATGCGGCCGTCATCCTCGACGATCGGTACATCCAGCGCACCGACCTTACGGGCGGCTTTCAGTTCTCGTTCGTCTCGCCGGGTCAGCACCAGTTACGCGTCGACCCCTCGTCGCTGCCGCGCGGCGTTACCGTCACGACGCCGGTGGTCACCATCGTTCTCCAAGGCGGTCAAACGGCGCAGGTGCTGTTCCAGGTCGGAAACTTCGGCGGGATTCTCGGGCACGTCTACGGCCTCGATCCGTCGGGCGACAAGACGCCGCTGAGCAACGTTCGGCTGCGCGTCGACGGTGCGGCCTACTCGCAAACCGACTCCACCGGTGCCTACGGATTCGGCGGCCTTAAGGCTGGTAAGCACGTCGTCGAAGTCATCGAGAACACCATTCCGGCGTTCGCGAGCTTCGACCCCTCCGCGCTCAAGCAGAGCGTCGACGTCAGCGACGGCCAGTACAGCACCCTCGACTTCAACGCGCAGCCGCTCGGATCGATCTCAGGAAAGATCGTCTACGCGCCGGACGTGGCTTCCGAAGGGCTCAAGGGCGGCGTCTCCAACGCCTACGTCGTTGCCGAACCCGGCGAACACGCCGCCATCGACGACTTTGACGGCTCCTATATCATCGACAACCTGCCGCCGGGGCACTACACGGTCAGCGTCGATCCCGAGACCATCGAGGGCGGCTACGGCGCCTCCCCCGCGTCGGCCGAAGTGGACCTCGCACCCGGCGCGCACTCTGAGGGGACGTTCTTCGTCGTCGGGCGCTTCGAAAAGAAGGTCGTCTTCTCGCTGGTATCGGGCACCGGGCAAGCGTCCGCGCCGGTCGTCCATCTCAGCGAACACCGGCTGCCTCCGCGCGGCACGACGCCGGTGACGATCGACGCGCCCGCGAGCGCCAAGTCGGTCTCCGTCGCCGTCTTCGACCGGCACGTCCCGTTGACATACGACAAAAGTCTAAAGGTCTGGTCGGGGGAAGTCGCCGTGCCGGCGACGACCAAGGCCGGCAACTACTCGGTCGTCCCCTCGGTGGCTTCCGGTTCCGCGCCCTCCCCCGTCACGCTGACGGTCGACCCGGCTATGCCGCTGGCCATCCTTCAATATACGCCACAGCATCCGAGTCCCGGAGCGCTGGTTCGCGTTCGCGCCCGCTTCCTGGTCGACGTCGTGGCCGGTGACAAGATCGACTGGGAGGACGGTCAGGTAACCGTCTTAAGCAAGCCCGTGACGGGACGCGTCTTTACATTTGACGTCGACCTTTCTTTACGTCCGCTCCATGGTACCTTATTAACCCAAGGGGGCAGGCTACCGATAGAAATCTTATAAACTCGCTTTCCCCCACCTCAGCCAAGGAATGGCATCTTCGCGCATGGTGAAAGGATTATGAACTCTAAACGAATTGCGGCGTTTGCTGTCTTAGCAACGCTCGTTGGCTCGATGGCACCGGCTTTCTCAGCCACCACGGCGACCGGTACCATCACAGTCAAGTGGAATACCTCGCAGATCGCGCAGCTGACGCTGCACACGAACTACACGGCGGTCGCCAGCCCGGCTCACAGTGGCGTCGCCGCGGCGATCTCCCAAAACCAAAACGGCGGCGGCGGCACGTGCACGACCACGTCCCCGACCAACGTCGACTTGTCGGTTGACTTCGGCAACGTCGCTCCCGACTTCACGAAGTTCACGGACTGCCTGTACGACAACGCGATGGTTGCAGCCGTTGCAACGAACTCGACCAACTGGGACCTCGGACAACAGGCAACGGCATGTGCCGGCGCCGGTGCGTGCACCGGTAACTTCGCAGTCGCCGGGTTCGACCTGTGCGCCTACTCGTACAATACCGGTCAAGTGTTTCCGGTCGCGGCGGGCAACGTACCGACCACCGGCGCGGCGCTTGGCACCGCTCGCACGTCTCCGGCCGCGATTACCGCGACAGGTGCGTGTCCGGCCGGTACGACCGCTGCCGCAGGCGGCGTCGGCGTCGGATCGCTCATCGACACCGCCGGAACGATTACCAACCTCGTAAACGGCTATACGACGGCGTTTACGGGCGCGTTACCGGGCCTTGTCGGTGAAGACATCGAGCTGGTTATCGCCAACAACGCGCCGTCGGTCGCGCCGACGGTCACGGAGACGGTAACGCTGACTGCCAATTAGCACCGCAGTACCGATTTCGCCGCGGGGCAGTCTACGGCTCCGCGGCGAATAGGCCCCGCATGATGCAGTTGAGGTGCGCCTTAGTCGTTGTCGGTCTGGTGGTCGCGGTAGC
>JAFAHZ010000175.1 GCA_019236975.1 Vulcanimicrobiota bacterium
TGGTCTCGCTAAGTTGATTCTGAAGATCGTTATACCGCAGCGTAACGCTATGCAGCTCGCCGCGCTTTTGCTGAAGCCTGGCCTGAGTCTGGGCGGCCTTCTCTTTTTCCGCTCGAATTTTAGCGTCGATCGAAGTCTGCGCAACCGCACCGTGTGGGAGAAAAGCAAATAGGGCAATGAGTGCGAGCGGGTATCTCGCGCGAGCGATTAAACATGGAAAAAAGCGAGCGCGAGATACTTCGAGCAAACTCATTGCCTTCTTTTATCCTTGATGTAGACCGAGCCCACGACAGACTTCGCATAGCGCTTCAATTCGGCCGCCTTCTCTCCGATCTGTGCGTAGTTGGTCACCTGACCGCCGTCGTTCGTAACGATAGCGATCGAGAGCGACATAATGGGAAAGCGATTGAGGACGCCGCGCCGGTCGCGGGTCTCGATATAGCCTTGGCGAAGATCTTTGGGAGAATAGAGCGCGCGAATCGTTTTGTCGAACTCCTCGACGATCGATTGCGCGATCTCCTCGGCCCGTTCCGGAAGCGTCGCGACGATAAAATCGTCGCCGCCGATATGTCCCACAAAGTCGTTGGCGGTTCCGCGCCGGCGCACGGCTTCCACCGACGTCCGCGCTACGAGCTGAATCGCTTCGTCCCCGTGCGTGAAACCGTAAACGTCGTTGAACGCTTTAAAGTTGTCGAGGTCGAGGTAGAGCACCGCGAAAGGCTCGCGATCGTCGATGCGGCGCCGAAGCTCGCCTTCGATCGCGAGGTTGCCGGGAAGGCGCGTGAGCGGCGAGAGCGACGAATCGACCTCGACGCGGCGAATCTTGGCGCGTACGCGCGCCAACAGTTCGCGCGGACCGAACGGCTTGGTGATGTAGTCGTCCGCACCGGCCTCGAAGCCCCGCAGCTTGTCTTCGGTTTCACCCTTTGCCGTGAGGATGATGATCGGCACGTTGGCGACGCTGGGATTGGGATGCGAACGCACGCGCCGCGCGACCTCGTAGCCGTCCATGTGCGGCATCATGAGATCGAGCAGAACCAAGTCGGGAACGTCTTGCTCGATTTTTGCAAGCGCGTCGCGACCGTCCGCTGCGGTAGCGACGTGATAGCCGGCGAGCTCGAGGTTCGTCGAGATGATCTTGCGCAAATTACGATCGTCGTCGACGACCAAGACGCGGTGGCCGAGCTCGTAGGGAACGCTTTTCACGCGGGCCTCAACGGGAAGTGAATCGTGAAGGTCGTGCCCTTCCCGGGCTCGCTCGCAACGCCGATTGCGCCGCCGTGCGCGCGCACGAGCGCCGAAACGATGGCCAGGCCCAGCCCGCTCCCGCTCGTTTGGGTCGTCAGTTCGGCTTCGACGCGGTAAAAACGTTCGAAGATATACGGGAGATGCTCGTCCGAGATACCGACGCCGCGATCTGAGACGCGCACGATCGTTTCGTCGGCGGTGGTTTCGCCCTCGATCACGATCGGCGCTCCGTCCGGCGAAAACTTCGCGGCGTTGTCGACGAGCTGGGCGAGAATGTCGCGCAGCTTCTCGGGATCCCCGGATAGCAACGCGCCGCGTGCGTCGACGCGAATCGGGTGAACGCTGTCGTCGAACGCCAGCGCCGACAACGCCGCGTCGGCTACCTCGTCGAGCGGAATCGAGACTCGCCGCTTGAGCAGCTGCTCGGCGTCGACGCGCGACGCCAGCAGCAGGCCGTCCACGACTCGGGCCAGGCGATCGGTCTGCTCGTCGATCACGCGCAAAAAGTCGTCGCGCTGACCCGCGACCGCGTCGGGATTCTCGCGCAAGGTCGTCGCGTATGCTTTGATCGTAGCGATCGGCGTTTTGAGCTCGTGCGACACCGACGTAACGATCTCGCTTTTGAGCTGCTCGATTTCGCGATAGCGGCGTTCTGGACCGAAAGAACACAGCCAGCCGTGCGTTTGAGCGTCGGAATCGACGCCGACGGCCGCGAGCCGCAGCCACGCGACGCTATCCTTGCGCTGCACGCCGACGCGCAGCTCGTGAACCGCGCGATCGAACGGAACGGCGACGATTTTGTCGCCGTGAACGAAGAGCGAGCGAACGTCGCGATTGAGTGCGCTGCCGGCGGCGATGCCGGACAGCGATGCCGCTCCATCGCTCCAAGCGACGATCGTCGCATCGGAGCGCACGAAGAGAAAGCCGTCGTTGGACAGCGCGAGCAGGGCGTCGAGCGGGACGGCGGCCGGCCGGCGATCGACTACGTGCGTAGGTGGCGTCCGACCGAAATCCACGACGCGACGACTCCAATGGCTGCGCCGACGAGCAGTAACTCCGCGGCAATCGCTCCCACATCGACCGGCGTCGTGTTGAACGCGACCCAAGGCAGCGCCTCGACCATGCGCGGCCAAAGCGTCGCCCGCGCGGCCGCCAGCAAACCCACCGCAAGGAGCGCGCCGACGACGCCGTCGAGCATACCCTCGCAGATGAACGGCATCCGAATGTACGTGTTCGTCGCTCCGACGAGTTGCATGATCGCGATCTCGCGCCGGCGCGCGAAGACGGTCAGCCGGATCGTATTCGAGATGATGATGCCCGCGACGGCAAAGAAAACGAGGATCACCGCGATGCCGACGCGGCGCAGCACGTCGCCGAGCTGCAGCAGCCGCGCCACGATCGTCTGGCCGTAGACGACGTTATCGACGCCGGACAAGCGCCGCACGCTGGCGGCGACGGCGGGAACCTGATCGGGAACCCGAACGCGTACGCGCAGTTTGTCCGGAAGCGGATTTTCCGTGAGCGTGCTGGTGTCGATCGCACCTTTGGTGCGATCTCGCAGTTCGGCCAGTCCTTGCTTCTTCGGAATGAAGTCGACCGAAACGACGCGCGGATCTTGCGCGAGCAGCCGGCGAAGCGAGGCGATTTGAGCCGGCGTCGCGTCCGTCGAAAGATAAGCCGAAATCTCTATTTGATCGAGAAGCTGCGTTCCCAATCCCGTCAGCTCGCCGCGGACGAAGAGAAACACCCCGAGCAGAACGATGGTGATGGCGACGGTTCCGATCGCGGTGGCCTGCATGCCGGCGTTGCGCGTAAAGTTGCGCAGCACCTCACCCAGAAAGAACTTGACCTTGCCCCAGTCCAAGATAGTAATAGCCCCGTTCTTCGTCGGTGACGATGCGGCCGTCTTCCAGGCGAACGACGCGACGGCGCATGCGATCGACGACGGCTTGATTGTGTGTTGCGACGACGACCGTCGTTCCTTTGAGATTGATGCGCAGGAGCAGCTCCATGATCTCGGTCGTGTTCGAAGGATCCAAATTTCCCGTCGGCTCGTCGCAGAGCAAAATTTTTGGATTGTTCACCAGCGCGCGCGCGATCGCGGTGCGCTGCTGTTCGCCGCCCGACAGCTCGTTTGGATACATGCGGCTCTTGTGCGAAAGTCCGACGAGATCGAGCGAACGCGGTACTTGGCGCATGACGGCTTTGGTGTGCGCGCCGGTCACTTGCATGGCGAATGCGACGTTTTCCCAAACCGTCTTGTCGGATAGCAGCTTGAAATCTTGAAAGACCACGCCGAGATGACGCCGCAATGCGGGAACTCTGCCGCTGCGCAGCCGGTCGACGCGGATGCCGTCGACCGTAATCTCACCGGACGTCGGGTGCGCTTCGCGGTAGAGCAGGCGCATCAGGCTCGATTTGCCGGTTCCCGAATGCCCTACGAGAAACACGAAATCGCCTTTAGCGATTTCGAGAGTGACGTTATCGAGGGCGTGAACGCCGTTGGGATAGATCAGAGAGACGCCGCGGAGGGAGATCATCGCTGGCAGAGGGTTTTTCCTGAGCCTGCGGCCTATACCTTCGGGCTATGAATTTCGATCTCACCGACGAGCAGAAGGCGATCCAAAGCCTCGCGCGCGATTTCGCGCAGAACGAGGTCAAGCCGCGAGCCGAGGAGATGGACCGGGAAGAGGCCTTCCCGTACGATCTGGTCGCGAAGATGGCCGAGCTCGGCTTCATGGGATTGCCGTTCCCCGAAGAGTACGGCGGGGCGGGCGGGGATACCGTGAGCTACGCATTAGCGGTGATGGAGATCGCGCGCGCCGACGCTTCGACTGCGATTACGATGGCGGCGCACGTGTCGCTTGGCGCCACTCCGTTCTACCTCTTCGGTACCGAGGAGCAGAAGCAGAAGTATCTCGTTCCCCTGGCACAAGGAAAGAAGCTCTGGGGCTTCGGCCTGACGGAACCCAACGCCGGCAGCGACGCGGGCAACGTACAGACGAAGGCCGCGCTCCGCGACGGCAAGTGGACGATCAACGGCACCAAGGCCTTCATCACCAACTCGGGGACGGATATCAGCGGCGGAACGACGATCACCGCGGTCACCGGGACGCGCGGCGACGGGAAGCCCGAGATCTCGAATCTGATCGTGCCGCAAGAGACGCCCGGGTTCACCCGCAGCAAGAAGTACCGGAAGATGGGATGGCGCGCCTCGGACACGCGCGAGCTTTCCTTTATGGATGCGACCGTGCCGGAAGACCACGTGCTCGGCCCGCGCGGCGAAGGCTACCGCCAGTTCCTCACGATCTTGGACGGCGGCCGCATCTCGGTCGCGGCGCTCTCGATCGGCCTGGCCCTGGGTGCCTACGACGAAGCGCTGGCATACTCCAAGGAGCGCCACGCCTTCGGGCGGCCGATCAGCAAGTTTCAGGCGATCTCCTTCAAGCTCGTCGACATGCTCACCGAGATCGAGCACGCCAAGCTCATGATGCTCCGGGCCGCCTGGGAGAAGGATCAAGGGCGCGATTACGTCCAGGCGGCGAGTTTCGCCAAGCTATTCGCCGGCGAGCTCTCGCATCGCGTCGTCAACGAAGCGCTGCAAATCCACGGCGGCTACGGATTTATGGACGAATACCCCATCTCGCGCATGTACCGCGATCAAAAGATCAACGAGATCGGCGAGGGCACCAACGAAGTGCAGCGGCTGGTGCTGGCCCGTCTCATGGGTTTGTAAAAGCGGTGCCGCCACCGTGAATAGCGGCGACCTCTTTGCCGCCGCGTCGGTCGTGGTCTCGATGCTCGCGCTCGGCGTTTCGGCGATTCTTTTAGGGCGGCAGAACAAACATCTCGAGCACGAGCGCAACGCGCTGGCGATTCTCGAGGCGATCAATCGGTTGACCGATGCCACCGCGATGGCGGCGTTCGAAGGTTTGGAAGGCGTGCATCAGCGCTATCCGACCGACCAGGATATTCTGACTCGCTACGACGATTCCGACGACGACCGCGCGCTCTTACTCGTCGCGCAGTATTTCGAAACCGTGGCCACGCTTGCGCGCCGCCGCGTACTCGATGCGTCGCTGCTCGTCGATGCGATCGGGTACATGATCCGCGTCCGGTGGGGAACGATCAGGGAATTCGTTTACCATTTGCGCAAAGTGCGCGGCAACGACTTCATCTTCGAAAACTTCGAATGGCTGGCGATGTACAGCGCGTGGTGGCGGGAAATACCGCGTCCGGGGAACGACCCGAACTTCGATCGCGATCAATTTGCGGGCATCGAATTTAAACTCTAGCCGTCAGTCCTTCGCGTGCAGTTCCGGGCAATCGAAGGGACCGTCGTAAATCGTCGTGCTGTCGCCGTTGCGGCCCATGCGCACGGTCAAATGCGATCCGAGCGGCGAGCGCGAGCCCTCGGATACGACGAATGCCTCACCGTTGGGACCGGCGACCGTAAAGGTCAGCCGCTCGTGGACCTCACCGTTGGTATCGCTGGTGCTGCCGCCGGTGAAGCCTTTTTGCGCGATCGGGGTGCCTAGCATTTGGGCGGCGTCCGGACTCTTTTGAACGTAGGCGAGACCGCACACGTGCGCGTCGGCACGATCCATCAGCTTGAAAATGCCCAGCACGAGTACGACGATGCCGCCGACGATCAGCAGGACGACGGCGCACGCGATACCCACGATCAGGGCAACGAGCCCGCGGTTCATTCGACGCGCAGTCGGGCGTTCGGATAGTCGATCGTCACGATACGGTTCGCGTACGCGTTCGAGCCTAGCTTCCCTGCGAGCGGGCCGCCTTCGAAGACGTCGTCGCCGGGCCGAGTGGTAAACGTGACGCCCGCAAACGTGACCCCGCCCGAGACGACCTCGGGAACGAGGATGCGGTCGATGCCGGGCGACGGAGAAACGTTGCGATCGACGCGCCAATCGGGATGTGCCGAGTGCCACCGCTCGAAGACGGCGCGGCGCACGAAGCTGGTGGCGACGGCCTGCGCGCTCCCACCCGGCGATGCCGCGGCTGCAACCGAAGCCGCAATGTCCAGCGACATTGCCAGCGTTTCTCCGGCGACTCCGACGGTGAGCCGCGGATAGACGCCGTCGAAGGCGAGCGGTACGTTCGCGTCGGCAGCACCAAGCGGCGTCAACGCCATCGTCATCGAGGGCTTCTTGAAATCCAGCGTCCAGATGCGGTCGGCAAACCAGCTACCGCCGAGCTGCGCGTCGAAACCCGACAATATCGGATCGGCTGCGTCGCGTGCGTCTTTTGCGAAGACGGCGAGTTCGCCGTCGTCGCGCACGACCGGCGGTACGCCGCGCTGTGGAGCGAACGAAGGCAGCCGCGCGTACGTTCGTGGGCCGACGCTGCGCGAAGCGAGGGCAAAGCGTGCCACCGAGTCGGCGAAGATGAATCCGCTGCCGTCGGTATCGAGCCAGCAGGCAAAACCCCGCCCGTCGACGAGCATAGGAACGGCGAAAAAGCGGCCGCCGCGCAGCTCGACGGGCAGTGCGATCTCGCGCGCGCTCTGCGTGACGATCCCCATCAGCGGCAGGCTGCCCGCGAGTCCCAAAAACGCGCCGCGCTTCATGGCCGCGATTCTACCCGTTACTGCGAAGCAATTCATGAATTCGCGGCATTGCCGTGGTATCGTGTGGCCGAGGAAAGGGAGAACCGATGATTGCACGCCGCTCCTGGTATCTGGCCGCCGGACTGCTGGCGGTGTCCGCACTTCCCGCTATGGCGTCTTTGAGCGTCGGCGCGAAGGCTCCGCTCTTTACGCTGCAGGCCAGTCAGGGTGGAAACACGTTTACCTTCTCGCTGGCGGACGCCCTGAAGAAGGGACCCGTCGTCCTGTACTTCTATCCGGCGGCCTTCACCAAAGGCTGCACGATCGAGGCCCACGAATTTGCCGACGCGATCGACCAATACAAAGCGCTCGGTGCGACAGTGATCGGCGTGTCGCACGATCCCATCGACACGCTGCAGAAGTTTTCGGTCAGCGACTGCCGCAGTAAGTTCGCCGTTGCGGCCGACACGGATCAGAACGTAATGAAATCCTACGACGCCGTCCTCACCAAGGCGCCGCAGTACGCCAATCGCACCTCCTACGTCATCGCCCCCGACGACACGATCGTCTATACGTATACCGACCTCGACCCGTCGCAGCACGTGCAGAACACGCTGGCGGCGCTCAAGGCCTGGGAAGCGGCGCACAAAACCGGACAATAGCGGCGCGAACCAAAGCGGCCCCTCGCGCATAGAAGGGGCATGAACACGCTTCTTCTAGCCGCGGTACTCGCGCTGGCCTCGGGTGAGGCATCGACCGCCGATGCGACGGTGACCGTGCACATCAAAGACTTCGCTTACAATCCGGCGACGCTGACCGTCGCTCCCGGGACCGTCGTCCGGTTCGTCAACGACGACGGTGAAGCGC
>JAFAHZ010000317.1 GCA_019236975.1 Vulcanimicrobiota bacterium
CCCGCAGCCTGGTTGTAGTGGCTCGAGGTGCACGAGTACGAGCCGTTGTTGCCGGACGTGCACGGGATGAAGTACGTCCCGTAACCGTGACCGGAGAACAAGCTGTAGATCGTGGAGTTGACCCACCCGAGGTGCGATCCGTGGTATTGGTCCGCCTCGAGCAGCAGCGCTACCGATGCCGGCGAGGACCACGACGTTCCGAGGTACTGACCCCAGGCGCCGCCCGTGTACACGGCCACCGGATCGAACGGGAGTGAGACGTCGGGCTGGTTACGTCCCGAGGTAATCATGCCCGTGATGCCGCTTTGATAGCTCGGCAGCGCGAACACGCCGCTGGACACACCACCACCGCCGGAGTAACCCGACGCGCTGCCCATCGTGACCGACGTCAGCGGCGTCGTTTGCTCGGTGAAGTTCACACCGCCGATGGAGAGGAAGTACGGGCCGCCTGCCGGCGCGCTGACGCCCGGCGGGTTGTTGCCCGTGCTGCACTCGTCGCTTCCGCTATCGCCGGAGGACGCCGAGAACTCGACACCCGTGGCGGCGCCTTGCTGCGCGATCGAGTTGGTGGAATCCGCGAACGGCGTATCGCTCGATTCGCAGCCGCCGAACGACGAGTTCACCGCGAAGGCTTTTCCGTCGCTCAGCACTTGATTGTACGCGTCTTCGATGTTCTGATCGGCAAGCGATCCGATATCGTAGACGATGATGTTGGCTGCCGGTGCGAGACCCGCGATCGTTTGCACGTCGAGATCGGTCTCGGCGTCGTCACCGCTGCCGCCGCCGTCGACGGCTTCGTTGGTGATCGTACCGGTGTGCGTGACGCCCGCAGCCGAGAGATAGGTGTTGGTGTAGCTGGAGTTGACGGGATCGTCGATGACGATCGCCGCGGTTTCACCCGAGCCGTTGCAGCCGTGCTGCACGGGATAGTCGAACGGATCCGCGAGGCCCGTTGCGAGCGTTCCGGACGAGTTCGTCAGCGGTCCGCTGAGCTTGGTGCCGTTGCAGTTACCACTCGGCGTCGGCGTCGGCGTCGGAGCCGTGGTCGGAGTCGGGGTCGGATGCGGCGTCGGCGTCGGCGTCGGGCCCGAGGTGGGCGTCGGCGTCGGCTTCGGCGTCGGGGTCGGCGTTGGTTTCGGTGTCGGCGACGGCGTCGGCGTCGGTCCGCCGCCGCTGAGCGTCAGCGCGGTGGAATCGACGAAGAAGTCCGTCTCGTAGCTGCCCGTCTGGTTCGAGGTCCACTGGATCTTCGCGCTGCCGCCGGCGTACGACGACAGGTTGACGGTCTGCTTGACGTAACCGCCGTTGGCGTTCGCATTCGAGAACGACTGCTTGGTGCTGCCGTTCACCGTCAACGTCAACGTGTCGACGGCACCGCTCGGCTCGCTCGTGTTGATCCAGAGGTAGTAGGTGAGCGTCGCGCTGCAACCGCCGGGAATGTTGACGGTCTGCGCGAGCGTGTCGGTTTCCGGCGACGTGTAGCCGTCGAGCCACGCGAGCCAGCTTCCCTGGTACGCAAGGTACGGATCGTTGGTGATCACGCCCGGCGTCGTGGTCCAGTTCCTGTTTCCCGATTCGAAACCGGGATTGAGCAGCAACTGTCCGGAGCACGCGTGCGGATGCAAGCGGAACGATTCCGCCGCTTCTTGGCTTGCCGCACCCGCCGGCTTGGTGGCCGGTATGTTCTTGACGTCGGGATGCGGATGGACGATGCCGCCGCCTTGATCGACGACGGGACGCGCGATCACGACGTTCGACAACGACACGTCGCGCACGATCGGTGCAATCGCCGCAGGCACGGTGCCGGGGCGCACGTTGGTAAAGCGCTGGCCGTATTTACCCTGCCGAACGGTATGCATCTCGGTGTGGAAAAAGCGCTCGACGACGGCGCTGGGCGCCTTAGCGTCGACGATGGTGCGATTCGCGAAGCGATGCGTAATCGTAAAGCCGGCATCGCGCAGCGCGCGAACGACTGCTTCTTCTTGCGCGGCCGTCGGCGAGAACCGCGCGATGAACTGCGCGGGCGACAGCGGCCGGCCTTTGCCGTGCGAGCTTCCGAGCTCGGCGACGAAGCGATCGAGCTCCTCTTGATGGTTATAGCGCAGCGTCAAGGTGACGCTGACCGGCGCTTTCGGATCGCGACGGCCTTCGTCGCTGAACCGCAACGCGCCATACGTGCGGGGGACCGTCAGCAGCGGCGTCTTGGACAGTTCCGAATGGATCGGCGCTAGCACGTCCGATTTCACCGGAATCGCCGATTGGCTACCGGTGCTGCCGCCGTCGGGCGAAGCCGGTAACATCGACGAGGACTGGCCGCTGCATGCAGTGAGCGTTAACGACAGGCCGAGTAGCGCCGCCGTTACGCGCGATAATTTGCGCATGTGCCTCCTCAAAGCCAAAGCAACAATGGGGAACTAGGGATCCAGTCAAGACTACGTAAAGAAGGAGGCCCCGTCTAGCACCGATTCCCACCTGTGGTCCGTCGGCACATAGATGCATTTTGCACTGAGTACCGTTCCTGAGGCTTCGCCGAGAAGGCGGCCGCGCGGTGGTCCGGCGAATTTCGGGTTTCTCATGCGTCTGGCAACGCGCGTCGGGTCGGCGCTGGCCCTGGCCGCTCTCATCGTCTTCTCGTCGCCGCCCGTCCTGGCAGCGACGCAGCTCTCCGGCATCGTGGTCGTGCCGGCACGCGGCGGCGCCGTGCGCGTCGCGCTGAGTTTTTCAGCCGGGGGCGTCCCGATCGGCTGGAGCCTCGTGGGCCAAGGCTCGTCGACGCCGTCCATCATCTTACCGGCCACAGCGCCCGCGTCTGCCGTGAACCAACTCGCTTACGCGGGGACGGGAGCCGTGTCGTCGGTCTCGCTCGGTCAGGCCGGGACATCCCTCACCGTCACGCTCCACCTCACGGTCCCGACCCGCGTGCTGGCGCGCGCCTCGAATAACGTGCTGGTCGTCGACGTGGCCGCTCCGCCGACCGCCGCAGTGGCGCCGGCGACCGCGTACGGCATGACGCCGCCGGCGGGCACGTTCAACGGTCAGAACTTCGAGGTCGTGCCGCTCAAGTATGCCGACGTCAGCGAAATCGCGGGACTGCTGGTACAAGGGCAAAGCGTCGCGCCGAACGATACGTTCCAACCTGCCGGCTCGATCTTCAGCTTGCCCACGTCGACGAACGGCATCCCCACGCAGGGCGCGCCGTACGGGAACCCGTTCGCCAACGGCGGCGGTACCGGGCAGCCGTCGAGTTTCGGCGAGCGCATCAACGACAATATCGGGCTCGACCGGCGGCTCAACGCGATCGTGCTCTACGGCACGCCGCAAGAGATCGCGCAGTACAAAAACTTCATCGCGGCCATCGACGTGCCGGTGTCGAGCGTGATGCTCGAGTGCGCCGTGCTCGAATTGGATGAAACCGCCGCCAAGAATCTCGGCATCGACTTCACCAATCCCAACGGTCAAATCGCGACGGGCAGCGCTTCGCTGGGTCCGCTGGGCTCGACGTCGTCCTCGGGGACGCTGCTGACGGCACCGAACATCACGGCATCGTTGCAAGCCGCCCTGTATGCCACGATCGCGCACGGTGGGGGCAAGATTTTGGCGACGCCGCGCGTTTTGGCGCTCAACGGTCAACCGGCGCAGATTCTCAGCGGCGACGCGCTGCCGATCGCGCAGACGACCTATATCCCGGGTCAGTCGGCGACGTACTTCCAATCGACGATCAACTACATCGCGGTCGGCATCAACATGCAGATTCAGCCGCGCATCGATGCCGATCGCTTCGTCACCTCGCACATCTATGCCGAGGCATCGAGCGTCACGCAGTACGTCAATGCCGGCGGCCAGCAAGTGCCGCAAGTCAGCTTGCGCCAAGTCACGACGCAGGCAACCGTACAGGACGGTCAACCGTTCATCGTCGGCGGCCTGCTGCTCGACGAAGAAATCAGCAACGTCTCGAAGATTCCGATTCTCGGCGATCTTCCGTTGATCGGAGGCGTGTTCCGCGTGCGCCACGATACGACGCAGCGCACCAATCTCTACATCATTATCAC
>JAFAHZ010000025.1 GCA_019236975.1 Vulcanimicrobiota bacterium
TCCGGGCCGACCGTGATTTGCTGCGGGGCGGCGGTACCGCTCACGTGATATTCCGCTGGCGGGGCCCCGGTCGTGGTGATGTTTGAAATATCGCCGAGCGACGGCTCCGTAAACCACAGCGTTTTATCGGGTCCGGCGACGATCGACACGGGTCCGCTATCGGCGGTTTTCGTGAGGTACTCGTTGAGCGCGCCGCCGGTGGTGATCCGCCCGATGTGGCTGCTGCCTCCGCCGCCGTTCTCGGTAAACCACATAGCCCCGTCGGGGCCGGCGGTGATGTACTTCGGGTGCGTGGAAGCCGTCGTTGGCGAAACAGCAACGTTGATCGCGCCCAGCGTCGTAATCGTGCCGATCTTGTTTGCGGTGCACTCGGTAAACCACAGTTTGCCGTCGGGACCGGCCGCGATACCGCCGGGGTTAGCGGGCGGACCAGATGGGAGTGAAAACTCGTCAACGATGCCGCAGATGTCGCCCGAATAGGTGACCCGAATGTGCGCGGTGGCGGCTGCGGCGCCGCTCGCGGTGCCGGGGGTTGCGGTCGCCGTGAGATTGATCAGCTGGTTGCCATAGGGATATTGCGGCGCTACCGGCGGATCGAGCGTAAAGGCGTTCGGCGACGACGGCTTGGGCGTTGCGACGGCCAGTTGCGCCGAGTTATCCGACGCGAGCGATACCGCCGGCGCGCCCGCGCCGACGATGTAGTTGCCGTCGGCATCGACGCCGTAGACGCTCACGGTCTGCGCGGTGTCGTTGCACTTGGGAAACGTGAATTGCTTATCCACCGGAGCACCGGTGAGTACCGACGATCCGTTGGGAACCAACACAACCGAAGACGGAATACCGTCGAGCGTGACTTTGATCGTGTTGCCGGCGCCTTTGGCGATCGAAAACCCGACGCTTTGCGCGGCCGAGAGTTTGTGCGCGGTGGGCGGGATCGTGTTGGTTGCCGAATCGTAGGCGTCGTACGTGACGAGCGTCGCGCTGTAGCAGTTGCCCTTCTTCGGGCACGGCGCAAGGCCGCCGATCGTGACGGTGCAAATCGTTCCGCCTAGCGAGCCATCGCAACCCTTCGAACTCGGCGTCAGACCGATGACTTCGTTGGCGATCGTCGTCGGGCCGGTGACGCTCGCCGTCATCGCCTGGGTCGCCGGCGACACGAAGTGCGCGCTATGCGTTCGGTGCTTCGGCGGCACCTTAACGCGCAGAACGAGGGTTCCGGTTTTCTGCGCCGCCGTTGCCTGCGGCTGCAACGTGGGATTGAGAGGCTGCCCCGAACAAGCGGCCAGCAGCACGACGAGAGCGGTGCAAACCCAACGCATTCTCATACGGTCTCCTAAGCCGGGCGCTTTTCGGACACCTTCAAAAGGAAATGTTTTCAGCCGGAATCATCCGGCAGCGGCTCGAAAATGGTACTTATAAGGGGAATCCCGGTTAAGATGCCAGCCGTCACCATCGAAGGCTTTCTTCTTGCCAGCGTTGCCGTAGCGACAATCTCCGTGCTTGGCGCGTGCGACTCTGGGGGCAACCAGGTACCTGCGTCAGCCGCGATCGTCGCGATGCAAGCCAGGCCCTTCGGCATCGGTGCGATCCGGCACGTAGTCGTCATCGTGCAGGAAAACCGCAGCTTCGATAACCTTTTTGCCGGTTTTCCGGGTGCGGACGCGCCGATGACCGGTCTCACGCACGACGGGCGGCGCGTACCGCTTCACGAGGACCGGCTAACGACCCAATTGGATCCGCCTCATTACTATCGCGCCAGCATCATCGATTTCGATAGCGGCAAGATGGACGGCTTTAGCATCGTTCCCGACACGAACGGGTTCCCACTGGGATTAGCCACGTACGCATACGTCAAGCGCAGTATTTCCGCGCCCTATTGGACGATGGCGGAGCGATACACGCTTGCCGACAAGATGTTTTCGACCGAACACGGTTCGAGTTGGACTGCCCATCTCAACGTGATCGGGACGACGAACTTTTCGCCGACGGAGGCGCTCGTCGAGTTTCCGTCGGCGCCGCCCTTCGATTGCTACGCACCGCCCGGAACGACTACGCAACTTCTCAATAACTACTTGCAAATCGGCACGGGGCCGTTTCCGTGCTTCGACCAGTTCCGCACGATGGCAGATACACTCGATGCAGCCGGAGTGTCGTGGCGATTTTACGGGGCGCCGTTCACCGGTCCGGTCGATAGTCTCGGAAGCCAGTGGTCGCCATTCGGCGCCATCCGACGCGTACGGTACGGTTCGGACTGGAAGAACGTGATTCACGTTCCGCCACAGATTCTCACCGACGTCGCGGCCGGGGATCTTGCCGGCGTTACGTGGGTGACGCCGGATTGGCAGTACTCCGATCACGCCGGCGGTGGCGCGGTTGCCGGGCCGTCGTGGGTAGCCGCAATCGTCAACGCCATCGGGAATAGTAAGTACTGGAAGGATACCGCTATCGTAATCACTTGGGACGAATGGGGCGGCTGGTACGACGACGCGGCTCCGCCGCAGCTCGATTTCAAAGGCTTGGGCCTTCGCGTGCCGTGCCTCATCGTCTCGTCGTACGCAAGGCCGCACCACGTTTCGCACACGCAATACGAGTTCGGCAGCATTCAGCTGTTTATCGAGCAAACGTTCAATCTGCCGCCGCTCGGCTCTGCGTCCGCCGGCTACGCGGATGCACGCGCTCATAGCATAGCCGACAGCTTCAACTTCGCGCAGAAGCCGCTAATCTTCAAGACCATCCCAGCGCCGTATCCCGCTACGTACTTCCTGCACCTGCCGCCCTCGTTGAAGCCGCCCGACGACTACTGAGGCGACCTTTTATTGTGGCCGCGAATGACGATCTCGCCTTTCTACCGCCAGCTAGCGATACTCGTCGTGGCGCTTCCACCAGAGGCCGAGGTCGGGCTCGTTGCGCCCCAGCGGCGCGCGATCGAGCCATTGATACATCCCCCACAACCCGTCGATTCCGCGTGCGTAGGCCGAATACGTGTGGTACACCTCGCCGCCGCGCAGCACGAACGCGCTGACGCCGGGGGATTCGCGAACGTAGGTCGGCCAATCGGTTCCGCATCCATTGGAGATTGCGAGCGCCCAGGGCGCATCGAGCGTCAAGCTGCCGCGCGTATCCTGAGGACGGAAGTTGTACTCTACGGTTCCGGAGCGTTGCTGCTCGACAGTGCAGCCGGCTTGAAAATCGAGGTTGAAGTCGCTACCCTGCGACGACGCCCACGGAAACGTCCAGCCCATGCGGTGTTTGTACGCCCGTAGCTTTTCAATCGGCGCTCGCGATACGGCGCAGAGCGTGACGTCGTGATGCGCGAGATGAATCGCAAAGCCGTTGAAGCCGTCGGCGATCGAGGAGCACGACGGACAACCCGCCGTGAAGTCTTCGCCGAACATGAAGTGATAGACGAGGAGCTGCGAATTTCCTCGAAACAAATCCGCAAGCCTACCGGGGCCGTCCTCGGTCTCAAAGCGATATTTCTTTTCGACCTTCACCCACGGCAGCGCTTGACGCCGGCGTGCGAGCTCGTCGCCGCGCCGCGTATGTTCCTTCTCCTCCTCGAGTAAGTCGAGCCGAGCGGCGAGCCACTGTTCGTACGTACCGACTTCGTGGTGCACGGCGGTGTTATCCGGCATTTTGCGCTGCCTCCAAACGCTGGGCAAGGCGGTTGATGGCTTCAGTCCAACCTTCGCCGTGGCTGTCCCGCGACGTTTCGGTGCGGAAGTTGGTGTGCGTGAGGACGAATTCCGTTTTGCCTGGTGCGAGCGCGTGGAACTCCAGCGTGAGAAGCGTATCCTGCACGTCGGCCGGATCGTCTTCTTCCCACGTCCAGGTGCAGACGATGCGTTCGTTCTTGACGATCTCGCGGTAGACGCCGCCGCAGTGCCAGACTCCGTCCTTTTGCGTTTCCCACGAAATCCGATACGATCCGCCCGGACGTGCGTCGACGTCGATGCCAACCACCTTGTGCTCGTCGCCCATGAGCATGAAGCGCAGGGCCTCGGGTGAAAGCCACGCGTCGAAGACGCGTTCCACGGGAGCATCGAACGTGCGCCGGATCACGAGCGAGGTCGGCGCGGGTTTGGTGACTTCGGTAGCGATCATTTCTTCTTTCGTTCCTTTGCGGTGGGTGCGGTTTCGCTGAGGTAAGCTGCGAGGCGATCGAGTGCGGCGTTCCAGAATTTCCGCTGCGTTTCGATCCACGAGGCTGCGGCGTCCATCGTTTTCGGCGTCAGCTCGAGCTGATGCACGCGCCCCTCGATGCGTCTGCGAATGAGGCCGGACTCCTCGAGGACCTTCACGTGCTTGGATATCGCCGGCTGCGACATCGGAATGCCGGCCGCGACCTCGGTAATGCTCTGCCGGCCGCGCGCCAAGCGCTCCACGATCTGGCGACGCGTGGGGTCGCCTAGAGCCGAAAACACCGAATCGAGGGTTGCGTACGACATATAACTTTTTAGTTATATATTTTATCGACGCTCGTTGTCAAGCAGCCCTCGCGGCGGACGGCCGGCCTATCGGCCCTCGACGACGACGATTTCCGAAACGCTGATGCTGCGACGGAACGCCTTGGGCGAGTCGTACTCCTGCGACTCGTACCATTCGACGGCGCGTTCGTAGGAGTCGAACTCGAGAATCACGAGGCGTGCCGGGGCCCAATGCCCTTCGAGCACCTCGTGTTTGCCCCCGCGAACCAAATAGCGCCCGCCGTAAGCCGCGATCGTCGCTTGCGCTTGACGTTTGTACTCTTCGTAGCGCTCGGGGTCGGTCACGTGAATATTGGCGATGACGTAAGCGGCCATTCGTTTGCTGTTCCTCCGCCCAGCTGGGTAAACCTACGGCAGCAGTCAAGGGAGAAGCTACAATGGATTCAGGCAACCGCACCGTTATTAGAAGTCACACCGACGTCATCGAAACCGACGATCCCGTCGTCGTCGACGACCGTCGACCGCTCTTGGTTCAATCCGACGCGGGCGGCGGTCTGCTCGGCGCGCTCGTGCTCGCAGTCGCGCTCGTGGTCGGGCTCGCGCTGTGGCATCCGTGGACAACGGTCAGCAGTTCGTCAACGTCAACGTCGACAACCACGGTAACGCAGCCGGGCGCGAACGGCGATACGACGCAACAGCAGCAAACGACGACGAGCAATCCATAAGGATTGCGGCCGGTCAGAGCGCCGACAGACCCGTCGGCGTTCCCCAGCCGGTCGGACCGGAGTAGGTTCCGTTCATTCCGGTTCCCGCTTCACAGATATAAAGGATGGCAGGTCCGCAGACGAACGTGCCCACCGCACCGAGTTCGTTCGAGCCGGACGTGACCGGATTGAACGCGCCGCTGCGCTTATTCGCTCCGGCCGCCCAGATGCGCGCCGGCGCTGCGGCCGAGGTATTGCCGGCGAGCGCGTACATGGCGGCGATCATCGGCGACGATACGCTGGTTCCACCGGCACTGTAGAATTGGCCGGCATACGCGACGAGGACGCCGGTGTTCGGGTCGGCGTCGGCCGAAAGATCGGTTTCCGAACGTCCGGTGCAACCCTTATCGTGCTGCCACGAAGGCTTAGCGACGAGGCTGCTGCATCCGCTGCCGGTCGCGCACGGCCCGCTCGTACATTGGCGCACGATCAAGTCGTCCCACACGACTTCGTGAATACGCCTGCCGTTACGGAGCACCAGCGAGCTCCCGCCGACGCAGACGACGCCGACGAACGAGCACGGCTGCTGCGCGGAAGCCTGCGAGCCGGCAAAGTTCGATCCGGCTCCGGAGTCGCCCGAACTTGCCGTAACGACGATGCCGGGGTGATGGTCGAACGGCCCACCGCTGCTGTAAGCCTCCGGTCCGCCCCACGAGTTGCTCACGACGTGCGCTAATTTGAAAGCCGTGAGTTCGGCCGTTACGAAGTCGCTGGTCTGCGGCGTAGTAGCTTCGACGAGGACGATACGGCAGTTCGGACAGATTGCCGACACCATATCGACGTCGATGGCTTGTTCGAAATCCCAACCGGGATCTTGCGCCGCCGGCGGCGGACCGCCGGTTTGACCGATAACCTCGAAACAACTCCGCTGGCATGCCGGCAAACGGAAGACCCTCCGAAAGCGCGCGTTATCGCGGGCCGCGCTCGCGTACCCGTAGGCATCGACGAGCGCTACGGTCATCGACTTTCCGCGGTAGATGGCCGGCCGCACGATCCCGTACGCGGTTTGCAAATCGCTCGGCGCGTAACACCCCGGCAGGTGCAAGCAGCTCTTATGGCGGTCCGCAATATCGATCGTCAGCTCGTTGACGATGCCGTGACACTGAAACTCGCCGGGGAGAGCATCGGGGCACAAACGCCGCTTCGGAGCCGCGAGCAGCTGCTGCGCGAAGGAAACGGCCGGCGTCGTGGAGCCGGGTGACTCCGGAGGCAGCGCACCGTTCGAACACGCACTTGCAGTAATACAAACGAGCGCGGCGATCGCGCGCGCGAAGCTCCGTGTCATACGGGGATTATAACGCCGATGTCGCGGCCTTGTGACCCGGGATCGTGCCGGCGGGGAAACAATTCCCCGCCGGCGCGCTAGTGCCCGCCCCTCGAGCCCTTAATGTCCCGAGAAGGCCGAGTTGGCGATGTCCTTCTGCATGACGCAGTAGTCGATCGAGCCTAATCCGGTCGGGGTATCCCACCCCGGCGTTGCGGAACTAGGAATACCGTTCGTTCCGAACAGGATGTCGTGGAAGCCGCCGACGGGTGCCGTCGTGTCGGGCGGCAGCGCCGCAGTATCCGATCCCGGTTCGCCGGCAGGGACGCACGCCGTCGACCCGAGCGGACACGGCTCGTAGTGCGCGTACACGCCGTAGTACACGGGTGCTGCGAAGCCGAGTGCGTTGTTGAAGTGCGTTTCCAGACGCGCCCAGATGCCCATCGACATCGGTGAGGCGAGGCTGGTGCCACCGACGCCGGTTTGCACGCCGTTCACGAAGACGTCCATCGGGCATCCGTTATTGTCGGCGCACGTTGCGATATCGGCGATGCCTCGCAGTGCGTTGGCGTTGCAAAGCGCGCAGATGCCGTTGGTTTGCCAGTACGGCGCGGACTCGTATTTACTGAAACCGCCGCCGGTGCCGACCCAGACGTGTTCGCCGTAGTACGACCCTGGCTGCGTTCCGACCGCATTCGTATCGAGCGTCGTGCCGCCCACGGCGACGACGTAGGGCGACGCAGCGGGATAGCAGACTTCGGGAACGCCGGTGTTGGGAACGCCGGTTGCGGCTAGCACCGGGCAACCCTCACCGTTGTCGCCGGTCGATGCGAACATCGTCATCCCTTGCGCGGCCGCTTGGTTGAATTCTTCGTCGTCGATGGCCATCGATCCGTCGGCGTACGCCAACGTTTCGTTTTCTCCGAACGAGGAGTTTCCGGCCTGCGCCAGGTCGTCGTTGACCCAATGGCTGTACATCAGCGCGATGTCCGAATCGCTGAGACTCGTCGTATCGTACACGTAGAGCTGCTTGACGCTTTGTGCGATACCGCTGGAGATCTGGGTATCGAGATCCCACTCATCGAGTCCCGACGTGTCGACGCTAGACACGCCGACTTTGCGCACGGAGTACGGAACCTGCGGTAGATTCCAGAACGTTTCGGCAGCGCGCAAATCGGTGAGCACGCGCGTCACGTTGCCTTCGGCCATGACGGCGACCGACGTGTGGCCGCCGGTACACGCCGACGGACACACTTTGGAACTGGCGTCGTAAGCGGTTTGATATTGCGTCGGGCCGTATTCGCCGATCAAGCAGATACCGTTAACGACCTGCGCGCAGGGCGGCGGCGTGCCGGCCGCGGTGGCCTTCCGCGCACCCATCGGAGCGAACGCGAGCGGGCGCTGGGTGTGGTGAATGTGCGTGTGCATGCGGTAAAGATCGTTCAGTCCGAGGACCGCGATAACCAGCCCCTTGAAACGTTCGGGGACGAGGGCCGGCGTCACATTCGCGAAGGCCGCACCGCCGCTCGAGCGCGTCGCGCGGATCGTCGTGTGGAAAGCCTTTTGCGCGGTGGCAGCGTTGCCCGTCGCGCTGACGATCAAACGATTGGGCTCGACGTTAACGTTGGTGAAGCCTTGCTCGCGAAGATACGCCGCCACTTCCTCCGCCTGACTCTGCGTCGGATTGAACTCCGCCGTAAACTGCGCCGGCGTCATCCAGCGATGAAACGACGCGACGCCGGGCGTATATTGCCCGCGAACGAGCTCGGCAGCCCCAGTTCGATCGCGCATGCCAAGCCCGACGACGACGCGCATCGG
>JAFAHZ010000028.1 GCA_019236975.1 Vulcanimicrobiota bacterium
GGACGTATGTCCGACCGGTGCACTCATCCGGACGGAGTTCGGCACCGTGATCGTGCAGCAAGACGTCTGCAACGGCTGCGGATATTGCGTGCCGGCATGTCCGTTCGGCGTCATTGCAAAACGCGAAGACGACGGACACGCGGCGAAGTGCACGCTGTGCTACGATCGGCTCAAGGACGACGAAAAACCGGCCTGCGCAAAAGCATGCCCGACCGAATCGATTCAATTCGGTGACGTCGACGAGCTGCGGCGGCGTGCCGACGAACGTTTGGAAAAAGTACGCGCGCAAGGCCAGTTCACCGGCGCCAATCTCTACGGCCGCAACGAGAACGACGGCATCGGCGGCGCAGGCGCGTTCTTTCTGCTGCTCGACAAACCCGAAGTCTACGGCTTGCCGCCGGTGCCCGTCGACACCACGCGCGACCTGGCAAAGATGTGGCGGGTCATGGGTGCGGCGGCGGCGACGCTGGTCGCCGCGCTGATCGTGACTGCGGTGGGATCGACACGATGAGCGATTCCTATTACGGCCGGCCGATTGTCAAGCCGCATCAGTGGGCACCGGAGATCCCGGCATACTTTTGGATCGGTGGCGCCGCGGGCGCGGCTTCGGTCGCCTGCGTGCTCGCACGGATACGCGGCGCCCACGATCTCGCGCGCTTTCACAAACGGGTCGCAATGGCCGGCGTTCTTGCGGCGCCGATTCTCTTGACGCTCGACCTCGGCGTGCGGCATCGCTTTTACAAGATGTTCCGCGTCTTTAAGCCGACGTCACCGATGAGCGTCGGCAGCTGGCTGCTCGCGGCTTTTGGCGGCAGCCTGACGCTCTCGACGTTGGCCGAACTTCTGGGCTGGGACGTTCCCGCCGTCGGCGCCGAATGTATCGCGGCGCTGATGGGCCCCGCGGTTACCACTTATACGGCCGTGTTGATCTCGAATACGGCGACGCCGATTTGGCACGAGGCATGTGGCGATCTGCCGTTTCTCTTCGTCGCGAGCGGGATCGCATCGTCCGGCGCACTGGCGGTACTGCTCGGACCGGCAGATCAAATCGGTTCGGCGCGGCGTTCCATGTTACTCGGCGGGCTCGGTGTCGTCGGCACGATGAAGGCGATGGAAGCGAAGCTCGGCGATCTGCTCGCGGAACCTTACAAGAAGGGCAAATCGGGTGCGATGCAGCGCGCGGCGACCGGCTTACAGTTGGGTGCGCTCGCGATCGGATTCTTCGGAAGGAAGAACCGTTTCCTCGGGCGCGTCGCTGCGGCGCTGACGATCGCATCCGGAGTGCTCGAACGTTTTACGATTTTCGAAGCCGGCAAAGAGTCTGCGCGCGATCCCAAGTACGTCGTGGGATCGCAACGTGCGAAGCTAGGTACTCTCGCGAACGAGCTGCCACAAGATCACAAAGAACCCCAGCACCGCGAACAGGCCGAGCATCGGGTGGAGTACGGTACCTATTAGAAACGCCGCCGTCGCGAGCGCGAGGATAATCGGCCAGGGCGATTCAGTCGAGACAACGGCGACGTGTTCCCCGGCAAGCTCTGCCGGCGCCTTTTCGTCGTCGCCGTCGTAACGCGTCGTTTTTCGCGTACCGATCAGGTACGAGGTGACCCATATGAAGCCCATCCCCATGAATCCGAGAAAGATAGTCCCGGCAGGCTCACGCGTGTCGAACCAATAGACGCACGAAAGCAGAAGACCAAACGCCATTGCGAACAGGAACATCCGGATAGAGATTTTCATCCGGGCGAATCCTTCGCGTACTCCGGGAAATGGACGTCGAAGGCGGGGCGTTGCGAGCGAATCGGCGGCAACGCGTGAAAGTTGAATTCCGGCGGCGGCGAGGAGGTGGCCCATTCCAGCGAAAAGCCACCGTCCCACGGATCGTCGGGCAGCGGTTCCCGCTTGCGTGCGTGCGACGAGACGATGTTCCAAACGAACAGGGCGGTGCCGACGGTAATGATTGCCGCACCGATCGTCTCGATGAAATTCAGCATCGCCCATCCCGGAAGATTCGGATACGTGTAGACGCGGCGTGGCATTCCCATGACGCCGAGGTACATCATCGGGAAAAACGCCAAGTTGAATCCGACCATCATGAGCGCAAAGTGAATCCTGCCCATGACCTCGTTGAGCTTGACGCCCCAGATCTTCGGCCACCAAAAATACAGCGC
>JAFAHZ010000144.1 GCA_019236975.1 Vulcanimicrobiota bacterium
GTTTCCCGTTTCGTCCGTCAACAGCGACCTCGACAAGTGGGTGCGTAAGAACTTCGCCAAGGACGTCGCGAAGGCAATGCGCATCGTCGACAAAGGCGCTCGCGAAGAAGCGTTTGCCGCGATCTCCGTCGACGAAGCGATCGCGCGAGTCGGCAAAAAAGACGAAGACGTACGCGCGATTTTGGAAGAGCCCACCGGCGCCAAGGAGTTCAACAAGATCGTCAAGGGGATGGAAGAAGACGAGCTTCGCGTGATGGTCGTGGACGAGAAGATTCGTCCCGACGGCCGCAAGCCCGGCGACATTCGCCCGATTTGGTCTAAAGTGCATTACGTGCCCCGCGTGCACGGTTCCGGCATCTTCACGCGCGGACAAACGCAAGTCTTCACGGCGTGTACGCTGGGCTCGACCAGCGACGCGCAGCGGCTCGACGGCGTCGTGGCGCTCGAGGACAAGCGCTACATGCACTTCTACAACTTCCCGCCGTATTCGGTCGGCGAAACGCGCCCGATGCGCGGCCCGGGCCGTCGTGAAATCGGGCACGGTCAGCTTGCCGAGCGCGCGCTCCTGCCGGTGCTTCCGCCGAAAGACGAGTTCCCGTACACGATGCGTCTGATGAGCGAAGTGCTCGAATCGAACGGCTCGTCGTCGATGGCGTCGGTCTGCGGTTCCACGCTGGCGCTCATGGATGCCGGCGTTCCGATTCGCGAGCACGTCGCCGGCGTCGCCATGGGATTGATTCTCAAGGGCGACAAGTACGCGATTCTCACCGACATCCAAGGGCTGGAAGACGCTCTGGGTGAGATGGACTTCAAAGTCGCGGGCACCAAGAAGGGCATCACCGCGATTCAGATGGACATCAAGGTGCAAGGCATCACGATCGAGATCATGCGCGAAGCGATGGCCGAAGCGAAGAAATCGCGCTTCTTCATCATCGACAAGCTCGCCGAAACCATCGGCAAGCCGCGCGAAGAGCTCTCGAAGTTCGCGCCGCGGATGATCGTGATCAAGATCGATCCTGCGAAGATCAAGGATGTGATCGGTCCCGGCGGCAAGGTCATCAACAAGATCATCGCCGACACCGGCGTGGAGAAGATCGACATCGAGGACGACGGTTCGGTGTTCATCACGTCGCTCGACGGCGAATCCGGCGACAAAGCCAAGCAGATCGTCGAAAACTTGACGAAAGAAGTCAAGGCCGGCGAAACGTATCTCGGCACGGTCACGCGCATCATCAACATCGGTGCGTTCGTACAGATCCTTCCCGGCAAGGAAGGTCTCGTGCACATCAGCCAACTCGCGCCGCAACGCGTCGAGAAGGTTGAGGACGTCGTCAAAGTCGGCGACGAAGTGATGGTCAAAGTCCTGGAGATCGACGGCCAAGGCCGGCTCAATCTCTCGCGCAAAGCCCTGCTGGCGGGAGCGTCGTCAAACGGCAACGGCGACGGCGAATACCGCCGCAGAGATCGCGGTCCGCGCGAGGATCGCGACGCGGCGCCCGCGGCGAACGCGCCCGGCGCTCCGCCGACGCGCCGCAGACGGCGCCCGCAAGGCCGCCACGACGACTGAGCGACGCTCGACACAACAAAGGCCCGCAGCGATGCGGGCCTTAACGTTTATGCGGTTCGCACTTACCGATCGGAGGTATTCGTGCATCGAGTCAATTGGTGGGCCATCCTCGTTTCCGCGATCGTTTTCTTCGCCTTGGGGGCGCTCTGGTACGGCGTGCTGTTCGGCGCCGCCTGGAAAACGGCAATGGGCTCTGCCGGCGCCTACGCGCAGACCGGAGGCGTTACACCCTATCCTTTCGTCGTCTCATTCGTGATGGCGTTTTTCTTGGCGTATGGAGTCGCGCGCGTGCTGAGTTGGCGCGGCGACCGCAATCCTACTCGCGGCTTAATCATCGGCGCTTCGCTCGGGCTGTTGATCTTCGGCACGATGACGTGGATGGATTACGCCTTCGAAATGCGCGGTCCGATGCTGGGCTTCATCAACGTCGGCTACGTCGTGATCGGCATGGCCATCCAAGGCTTTATTCTCGGCGCTTGGAGGCCGAGAGCCTGATCGGTGTTTATACCATTAAAGAAAGATGGTATAATTACACCATGCCTTTGAACATCAAGAACGCCGAGGTGGAACGCCTAGCCGAAGAGGTCGCCAAGGCCACCGGCGAGAGCAAGACCGAGGCGATTCGAAAAGCTCTTCTGGAACGCAAGGCGCGATTAGCCGTGATCAAATCTCCGACTAGACGCCGAATGGAGTTTCTCGTCAATGAAGTTTGGCCCGCCGTTCCGGCCAAACAGCGCGGAAAACGCCTAACGCGCCGAGAGGAAGACGCAATCCTCGGCTTTGGCCGGGAGGGCGTATGATTGTCGATTCCTCTGCGATCGTCGCGGTAGTCTTTCAGGAGCCTGACTACGCGAAAGTGGCACACGCGCTGGACCGCTCGGAGGTCGCCGCAATCGGCGCGCCGACGGTGACGGAAACCGGCATCGTGCTCGGCCACCGGCTAGGCTTCAGGCGACTGGGACTGCTTCACCGATTCCTCCAAGAGTTCGACATTTCGATCGTGCCGTTTGAAGAAGCGCATTGGACCGAAGCAGTCGCGGCCTACGAAGCGTTCGGACGAGGCCGCCATCCAGCTGCCTTGAACTTTGGGGATTGTCTCAGCTACGC
>JAFAHZ010000205.1 GCA_019236975.1 Vulcanimicrobiota bacterium
CGCCGCTCGCGCACCGGGAGCGTCGTTGCGGCCGATGAGGGCTGCGCCGAGATACGCGTATCCGTTTCCGGCGGCCGTTGCGTCACCGCGATCCTCGCCGCATGCGATCAGCTCGCGTGCCGTGCGTTCGAGCGCTGGAAAATCGGACGTGCGTTGAGCCGTTTTTGCGGTCGCGATGAGTTGCTCTTCGGTCACGCCGTGGCTCGAACGGCGTGATGTGCCCCCGTGAGCGTTTCGGACGGCGATTCACCGAACATCGCACGATACGTCGCGGCGAAATGTCCCATGTGCCAGAATCCCCACTCGGCGGCAACGTCGATCACGCGTACCCGGCTGCGATGGCGCGTAAGCAAGCCCTCCCGAACGCGGTTGAGGCGCTCGATCCGCAGAAACGACATCGGACTCAAACCGGTGACGGCCTCGAAGGCGTTGATCAGCGATCGCGGACGCAAGCCTGCGATCGAGCTCAGTTCGCGCAAGGTCAGCGCTTCCGACGCGTGTTCTGCGATGTACGCCTGACACGCGCGGACGGCGGCGACTCGCCGCGTTTGGCAGTGCGTCGGCTGTATCGTCGTTAACTTCGCTTCGATTGCAGCGAAGGCCGCAATGAGCCTATCGATAATCGCCCACGGCGTTTCCTCGGGCATGTTGTTGGAAAACGCGGCCCTTAGCACGTTGCGCAGCTTGGCGACACCGGTGCCCGTGCGAATTTGTACGCCTTCGCCGGGGATATCGAGCCAGCGTAGTCCCTCGATTGCCGCAATGGTATAGAGTTCGCTCGGCGCCGACGTACAGAAATCGATGCTGCTGCGCGTGGCTGCCAAATCTTCGAAACCAATCGGGACGCCGTTCCAAAGAACGTGGCCCTTGGGCGATGCCAGCAAACCGACGACGTACGTCCCGGGTGCGACCGTGCCGCGGCAGCGTACCGGAAGGTTAAAGGCTCGCCTGGCAACCCGCACTGGGCCCATGTCGATGACGGTACGCTCGGCGCATAAGATACCGCCTTGAAGCTGTGTCAAGGCAACGTGCGCGTGCGGCACAAAGCGGTCGCCGGCATAGGCTACGGAACGATCTGGGCCTTGCATGTCATCTCACACTGTCGGGGTATGACTTAGGCTATCGATACCGACAGGGGGACTCCTTCTTTATCAGGCGTTCGACGTCTGCGTGGGAGGGATCACCTGCGAACGACCAGGCGTTCTTGCCGAGCAACTCCAAAACCACACGTTATTCGGAACTGCGATGACGGCGACCGCATCTGCATTTTCGGGATAGCGTTGTCGCGGTGCGAGCGATACGATGGTCGGGTGTTCGCTGCGAACGGTTTCGCGCTCCAGCTCGTCGAGGCCGGTGCGCTCGGTGCGGCAATCGGCTGGGAGCGGCAGTGGCGGCAGAAGGGTGCAGGATTACATACCAGCGCCCTCGTGGCAATCGGCGCGGCTCTCTACGCTTCGCTCAAACCGCTGGAACCTGGAGCCGATGCAACGCGCGTTCTTGCAAACATCGTGACGGGCGTAGGATTTCTCGCCGGCGGCGTGATTTTGCGCGAGGGCACCAACATTACCGGTCTCAACACGGCCGCGACGATTTGGTCCACGGCCGCAGTCGGAGCCTTCGTCGGACTCGGATTGCTCGAACAGGCTGTCCTGGGAGCGCTTGCGATTCTCGGTTTCAATCTCTGCCTGCAGCCCGCCGTCGAGCAGCTCGACCGGCGCGCCGCCGAATTCGCCGAAGCGCACGGGCCTAAAACGTACGCGCTTCTCGTCGAGTGTGACTCTGCAGCCGAAGTATTGGTACGCGACGCCGTTATCGGTGCAATCAAAGATGCGAAGTTCAATATGCGCGCGATATCGTCCGAAGAGACCGACGACGGCGAACGGATTCGAGTCGACTTTCAGGCCCGCAGGCGCGACGACGCTGCGGTCCAGCGCATCGCGGAATCGCTCACTCAGCGGCAGGACGTTGAAAAAGTCACGTGGCGGATCGCCGACGCTACGTAGTCATCGACCCCTCTCGGGCCGGGGCCGTAGCGATCGTCTCGATTTTCGTTACGCTCGTGTGCGCGTTGCCGGGACGATATCAGCTCGTACCGCAATGGGTAATTTTGGGCGACGCTATTTTCCTGGTTGCGGCACTCCTCGCCGCACTCTTCACGCCATCCCTGTCGCCCGCGCGCCGGTTCGAACATCGGGCGGCCTTAGCCGCCGTGGGCATTGCCGTAGCGATCGTCTGCATCGAGTTGACGAATATCCTCCGGCTACTCGCCTTTGCGCCGAACAGCCTGAAACCGTTTCCGCTCTTTCAAACGTCCATAGCGCTGTGGGTAGCCAACGCGCTCGTTTTTACCATGGCCTATTGGCTTCTCGACGGCGGTGGTCCCGATCGACGCGCGAGCGGGAGCGCGAAATACTTCGATCTCGATTTCCCGGCGCGCTCCGACCCCGGCAAAGTGCTCCCCGGATGGCAACCGACCATCGTCGACTATTTGTTCGTTGCGTTCACGGCGAATACGTCGTTCGGTCCGACCGAAGCCATGCCGCTAACGCAGGCCGCGAAGTCGCTCATGATGCTCCAGGCACTCATTTCGCTGATTACGATCGCCGTGGTGGCCGCGCGGGCCATCGGTGCGACGGGATAACGTGAGGATATGAAAGACGCGCTGATTGCCGCAATCGGCATTACCGTGATGATCGCGCAACCGCTCGTCACGCTATCGATCGGCCTGGAAACCGGCGGCCCGCAGTTGCGGAAGCTATTCGCCCAACCCAGTCTAAATTTGCGGTATTTCCTGGCGACGTTCGTCGTGATGCCGGCGATTGCCGTCGTGCTCGGCGTGTATAAAGTCTTACCATCGGCGCTGTGGGGCGGTCTCGCGCTGATGTCGATCGCTCCGCCGGCACCGCCGGCGACGCGCAAGCTGAAAAAAGAAGGGGATCTCGACATCGGTCTCGCGTGGCAGGCGGAAGCGTTCTTGATCTCGGTCGTAACGATACCGCTGACGGTGATTCTCGTCTCGGGATGGGTCGGGCGCGATCTCAATCTTACCTGGGGGCCAATGGTGCAGCGCGGGACGCTCTTTTTTGCAGCGCCGATGGCGTTGGGCTTGATCTTGCGGAGGTACTGGGTGCCGGTTGCGGATGCGATCGTTAAACCCGTGTCGCTGCTCGCCAACGTCGCGCTGCTGATTCTCGTCGTTTTGGCGCTCGTGATCGCGGTTCCGGTCATTTGGCAGTTCGGTATCGTGCCGATCGCGATCGTCACGGGCTTCGTCGCGGTAGCCGTGCTCGTGGGTCACCTGTTCGGAGGTCCAGCTCGCGCGACGCGCGTCACTCTGGCCGCGATGCTGGCAACGCGTTTCCCGGTGCCGGCGCTGGTACTTGCTCAGGCAAACGGGGCCACTAAAGCGATACTCCCGGTCGTGCTCGTGTACGTCATAGCCGGCGTGCTGCTCGTGCCGCTGTACGAACGGCTCACCGCGCGCCGGGCCGCCGGGCCGTAAACTTTCGAACTTTTCGTTTTCGGGATAGCCTCTGAGGCCGGGCGGTCCTATGCTAGCCCCATGAGACGCGCATTAGCTTTCGCGTTCGCCGCGCTTTTCGCAGTCGCCGCCGC
>JAFAHZ010000020.1 GCA_019236975.1 Vulcanimicrobiota bacterium
TCGTGGTGCGTCCAATGAATCACGCCGCCGCGCGGATAGTATTCGTATTCGCCCTTGACGGTCACCGCGTCGCCTTCGGAAATCGGAAACGTGCCGCTGAGATCGGTGTTCGCCTCAACGCGTACGATCAGGCTGCAACCGGAAGAGAGTCGCATCAGAAACCCTTCGTGCGGGCTGACGCGGCCGTTTTGAATGCCGAGGACGCGGGTGACGCGGCCGTCGGCAACGACTTCGACCGTCGAGCGTCCCGCGCGAAACGCGTCGCACACCGCCTGGTCGCTCGGCTCCGTCTGCGCGGCGCAGCCGGAAAGCGCGGCGGCCAGCAGTATCGCGCTAGTGCGCGACCCCATTGGCGAGGCCGTACAGATGCTGCGAGCACAGGTACTGCCAGACCGGCTCCGGCACGAGATATCTCACGCTGCGCCCCTGCGACAGCAGCGCTCGCACCAGCGTCGCCGAGTTGGGAATCTCCGGCAGGTTCAAGGTGTCGACGCGATCGCGAAGGTGTTTGGGCAGTGCCGCAAGCACGCGCTCCAGCGCATCCGCACGCACGCCCGGCCGCGGCGCAATGACGAACCGCTCGAGCGCTTCGAGGACTTCGTCGAAACGCACCCAGTTCGAGTTGACCAGGGAGTCGGCGCCGATGATGAACGTAAAGCGTGCGTCGGGATGCTTCGCCTGCAGCTTCGGCAGGAGATCGGCGGTGTAACCGCTGGCGTCCGGACGTAAATCCGTATCGTCCAACTCGAACGCGCGATTGTTGGCGATGGCTCCCAAAATCATCGCACAGCGGTGTGCCGCCGATGCCTCCGGCTTATCCCGATAGTGCTGATTGCTCGCCGGCACGAACAACACTCTGTCGAGGCCTTCGAGTAAGCGTGCGGATTCGGCCACAAACAGATGCGCGTTGTGGATGGGGTCGAACGTACCGCCGAAAATCCCTAATTTCATTTTGACCGGCCCTTCGTGCTGCGCACTGCGCGCCCCCGTCACGAATAGGTGAATTCGTACTGCCCGATGCGGACGGTGTCGCCTTCGACCGCACCCATTTCGCGCAGCCGCTTTTCCACGCCCATCTTTCCGAGCGTCCGCTCGAAACGCGCCAAGCCTTCATCCGAATCGAAGTTCGTCATCGCCGCAAGGCGTTCGATTCGCTCGCCGAAGACTTCGAACGCTCCATCGCGTGCGCGCTCGATGCGAAACGCGGCGTGCGGCACGAGTTCGATACGCGCGGGCTCGGGCGTGACGATCTCGGGCATCGGCGCGTGCTCGATCGTTTGCCAAATCGCGTACACCAGCTCGCGTACGCCGTCGTTGGTCGCCGCGCTTATCCCGCGAACGCCCGGAAAGCGTTCGCTCAGCTCCGCAAAGCGTTCGCGAGCGTCGGGAAGATCGAGCTTGTTGAGAACCAGCAGTGCGGGTTTTTCGAGCAGTTTGGGATTCCAGGCGCCGAGTTCGCGCTCGATCGTCGCTTTATCGTGCAGAATCTCGTCGAGCGGCTTAGCGCCGTCGAGCAGATGCACCAGCGCGCGCGTGCGCTCGACGTGCTTGAGAAAGAGATCGCCCAATCCGGCACCGGAGTGCGCGCCTTCGATCAAGCCGGGAACGTCGACCAGCACGAACGATTCGTCGTCGGAAACGCGTACGACGCCGAGTTGCGGTTCGAGGGTCGTAAAGGGATAATCCGCGATTTTTGGCCGTGCAGCCGAGACGACTGAGAGCAGTGTCGATTTTCCGGCGTTTGGCACGCCGACGATACCGCAGTCGGCGAGCAGCTTGAGCTCGAGCCGTACGGCGCACCGTTCGCCGGGTTCGCCTTTTTCGGCAAATCGCGGTGCTTGGCGCACGCTCGTTGCGAAGTGCTGATTACCGAGCCCCCCGCGGCCGCCTTTGGCGACGAGCGCGCGCTCGCCCCGATGCGACAGGTCGGCCAAGAACGTTTCCGGCTTCCCTTCGAACGTACGGTAGATTAAGGTCCCGACGGGCACCGGCACGACCAGATCCTCGCCGCTCCTTCCCGATTTGTTCGAAGTACCGCCGGCCTTGCCGGCGTCGGCCGCAAACGTATGGCGAAAACGAAATTCGACGAGGGTCGAGAGCTCTGCCGTAGCCTCGAGATAGACGCTGCCGCCGTGACCGCCGTCGCCGCCGGCCGGCCCCCCCTTCGGGATGTACTTCTCCCGGCGCCATGCGACGATGCCGTCGCCGCCGTTGCCGGCCGCGACCGCGATCTTGGCTTCGTCGATGAACTGCATCGTGCAACTTTCGCTACGGGCGGGGGGACCCCAGCGGCTTTGCCGCGCGGGGGGCGGCGGAGCCGTAGGCGGAGCGCCGGTTAAATGCAAAGGGGGCCTCATGGCCCCCGGAAGTCGTTTGCTCGCGCGCGGTTAGGCGGCCGGCGTGACGTCGACGTGCTTGCGATTGCGGCGCGTCGCG
>JAFAHZ010000051.1 GCA_019236975.1 Vulcanimicrobiota bacterium
TACGAGCAGCGATCCCAACGGGGTCAATGTATACGGGGAAGGCGCCGCGCAGTTCACCGGACCCAGCAGCTTCCCGATTAACAGCACGATTTATTACCTTACCTCGACCAGCGGAGCGCCGCCGGATCCGAACACCGGTTTCTCGGCGTCGGTTCCCTTCCAGCCTACCGTCGGTACGCCGAGCGCCGGCTGCAGCATACAGGCCGGCCCGTGTTCGATCGTCTGCGGCAGCTACCCAACGCCGATTTCACAGTCGAGCACGGCGAATTCGGACTTCTATTACGACTATCAACTGCACGTGCCGGGGGCCGCTTCGTCCGGCGACTACTTCACGTGGATCGTGTACACGGTGATCGGCAAGTGAAAAACATTCGACCGTTTTTGATCGTGTTGGGATTGTTGATCGTCATCCCAATCGCCGTTGAGGCGACGATTCAACAGCAGCGCGCGCAAATCGGCATATCGCTCACCATCAACGTGACGCCGTACGTCGGTTTCAATCCACCGCCTCCGGGCGGACAGGCGGCGGTCAGCGCCAGCGGCATTCTCGCATCGACCACGCTCAACGAGCGCGAGCGGCCGAATCGCTACACGGCGGAGAGCCTCGTGTTTGACGACAACAAAACGTACGCCAAGGTCGTAGCGGCCAATCAGAAACCGGTACAAGTGCAAGCCGAGGTCTCACCAAACCCGAACGGGACGCTTCTCTACGGAAACAACTGCCAAGGCAACCCGGGGATTTGCAGCTCCGCAACGGTCACGCAAGCTGCCGGCACGAAGGTCGTCTACCCGTGCATCTATCAAGTGGTCGTCGACTCGACGCAGCCGTCGTGGACGTTGGACAGCGGGCTCTACACCGATTTCGAGCCGCAAGGCAGCGGCTCGGGCATCATTCCCGGCGGAGACGTCGGTTATAACGGCTATCTCTCGACGCCCAAACCGACGGCGACGCCGTTCATCGTGTACTCGGACGGCGTGAACTGGACGACCTTTGCCGCCAATGCCCTCATGAAGACGTACTGTGTCGATCTGACTATTACTATTCCGCAAACCACGGTGGTGGGGACCTACGGTTCCCAGGCCGTGTACACGTTGTACTTCTGATGATGCGGCGGCTTATGCAGGCTTGGATCCCGGGAGCAGTGGCCTTTGCCGCGCTCGCCGCAGGCGCGATGGCGCAAGTGCACACGCACGTACCGCCGCCGTCGATTCACGTTTCGCCTCCGTCTATTCCGATGATCTCGCCGGCCCCCGCCATTTCCATACGGCCGCCGGTGACCAACATGCTCGTTCATGCGGTGCCCTCCGGTACCAAAGTCCCGCTCTCGCGATTGCCGAGGCTGCCGTTTAAGACCGCGGCCAATACGATCGTCCCCGGATATCACAAGCACGCGGGCCGATTCCATCCTTTTGCGGCATCGGGCACGTCGCTCACCGTCACCTCCGCCGCTTCCTGCACCACGGGCGGCACCATCGGCGCGCTGTTCAACGTGGGATGCCAGCTAACGATCCAGGGTTCGAACGTCGGGAGCTGGAGCGGCGTCGACGCCTATCAATATTACGTGGTTCAGCCGAACTCGGTCACGGCAACGGAGTTTGGAGGCGCCGGCCAAGGGTGCGCCCCCGTGACCGACCCGTGGACGACGGCGGGCGGCGTTCCAACCTGCACGGGAACCGACACGCAGCTGAGTCAGCAAGGGACGTACGCGTTCTTCATCTACGACACGGTGCAGCAAGTAATCGTCGCGACGGTCTACGTCAACGCCGGGCAAGTGTTTACGATCGGCGTCTACCAAGACGCGTTCCACACGCAACCCGCCTATCAGTTTGAGACGAACGACAGCGTCGCGGCGTATATTTATCTGACCAACATCACGCCCTCGGATCATTACGTTACCTACGTGATGGACACGGGGGTCGAAAGCTATTGCGTCTACGTCGCCCCGGGTGCCACCCCGTCTCCACAGCCGCCCAATCCTCGACCTACCGGCAACCCCGGCAATCCGTCGCCGGTGCTCTGCAATCCGAATAACTCACCGGGCGTTCAAGCCCCCGGCGGTGCGCTTTCGGTCACGTGGCCGTTCAATGCCAACCTCGAGGCGGGGTCCTACCAGATCGTCGTTTGGGATAAGGACGCCAACCAAGGCGCGGGCGAGGCGCTCGGCTCGGTGCAGGTGTCGCTCAATCAGCTCGCGTCGGCGGAAATTCTCACCAAGGGCAGCATCGCCGGCATGAATCCGTCGCCGGGGCCGCACGGGCCCTTGTCGAGCACCCTTCTGGCGTGGGATTCGACGACGGATCAGTCGACCGGCGGCATCACCGGGACGACCAACGAAAATATCGTCGCCGGAACCTACAGCTGGACGATGAGCGATCCACAGGGACAAGTCGTCTCCGGACCGACCTCACAAACGTTGGCGTCCAACGGCGTTGCCAGCAATACTTTTGCATGGCCCGCAACGATTTTTCCGCCGGGTCAGTATCCAAGCTCCACCTGGGTGATGCAAATCTATCAACCCAGCAGCAAACAGGTAACCGGTTCGCAGGCATTCCAAATGGTCGGCTACCATTCGAAGACGCGATTCGTCATCGGCGGCGCCGAATCGGTACAGCTCAACTTCGATCAAAGCGGACCGCCCGAGGTCGTCACCGCCGACCTGAAGATTTACAACGACGGCGACCAAGTTTTCGGCGGCAAGCAAAACGCCGACTCGTTCGGCCAAGGCAACGCCGTTCCCGCGATCGAGTTTACGACCGGCCGCCAAGATTCGCTCAGCGCAAATTTCCGGCCGCCGGCTGCGGCACCTAACGGCGTTCCCTTCGGCGGCGTCACCATTGCCCTCAGTGCCGGGGCCGCCGGAGAGAACTGCGATAGCGCGGCCGGTTGTACGGAGGTGGTGACGGATTCCAACGGAGCCTCGTGGACCGTCAACAACTATTGCAGCGTGCAGCCGTCCAGTGCGCTGGGTTTGCACGACCAGTGCGTCGTCACGCTCACGCCGGTGAACGCCAGCACGGTGCTGCCGCCCGGCTCGTTCATCGACATCCCGAACATGCTGTGGTACGGCACCAATACCAATGGAGCGTGGCCGTGCTTTGCGACGCCATGCTTTGCGACCACCACCGAACTCCCGACCGACGGACTGTCGTGGTCGTTCACGAACAACCTTACGAGCCCGGTGGCTTGGACGCCGGTATCGTTCGGCGGCTTCAACAGCGGGTTGGTGATTCAAGGCACGGCGCGGTTCGACTACTCGGGTTCGCAGAACAACGGCGGTACCGGACGCAACAACAACGCGGTGCAGGGAACGACGCCTTGGGTGGGCGGCCACTTCTTCAACGCCAACTTCACCAAAGCCGATTATCAAAACTCGACGCCGTTCGCGCCGTCCGCGGCCCGCTTCGACGTCGCTTCGTTCACGATTACCAACACGTCGACGAACGGCGGCAACCCGGCGTCGGAAGCGACCATCACCAGCGGAGGCGCCTGCTGTCCTCAGATCGCGATCGGTCTTCCGGCGTACTTCACGCCCAGCCAGGTGGCCGTCGACTCCGCCAGCGCCGGCTGGACGAAGGTTGCGTGCCCGGCAACGGATTCGTTCGGATCGAACTACGTCTGCTTCAACGGCCCTACGATTGCCGGAAACGGCGGTGTAGCGCAGCTCTTCCTCGACATGCCCTTGTCGATTCCGAGCTTTTCACCGCAAGAGTTCACGATCCAGGCTTACAGCGGCGACTCACTGTACTTCACGCTCACCAAAGACGCTTCGACCGAGAAGACGATCGATACGAAGACGACGTTCGATAGTTTGGGTATCGCGGGATACTCACTCAACGGCGTGCTGATGTCTGCAGCGTTCAATCCGCCGACCGTCGGTTCGGGTCAAGCCCCGACACCGCTGCAAATCCTCGTGCAGAACGCGACGACCGGCGCCGATCCCAATCCTGACTCGGTCGACGCCGTCGTGATCGAGGAGCGCGGCGGACTGCCGGCCGCGAACTTCGCGGTCAGCGGCGTACCGACCGTGGCCACGACGCAAGGCGGATGGTCGTATCTAGGAACCGTCAACTCTGCGACGCCCGCGAATACGCTCGATTACTGGTTCGGCGTCTGCCCGGCAGCGACGCTCGGCTGGCTAACGCTCGCCGGCGGGCCGCCGCAGCCGGCCGGGGTAGCGGTGCCGTTGAACTTCGCTTCGGGCAGTTCGTATACGAAGATGGGCAGCTGTGCGAACGATCAGTTCGCTTTGCTCTCGGATGCGACGCACTCCACGGCGACGATCAACATGAATCTTACCGGACCGTTTGCAGCCGGAACGCAAACGTTCTATATGTACGCGCACGGCGCCAACGGAGGCGGCTGGTCCGCGCCCAAGTCGTTCAACGTCGTCTATTCGAACGAGTCGGCGCAATCCGGATTCACCAAGATCGGCGCCACGTGCGCAACCTTGGTCGCGGTTCCAACGAACGCGCAGCCGACGATCGGAGGGAGCCCCAACTGCTACGTCTACGAGCTGAAGAATACCAGCGGCGGCGTGCAGCAAGTCAACAAGTTCTTCATTACGATCCCCGCTTACGACATCAACGGCTTGCCGGCGCAAGATTCCGGCGGTAATTTCTGGCAGCTCACGCCGCCGATTACGTCGACGATTACGCTGAGCGGCAACGGTTCGGCGGGCTGCACGGTCAATACGGCCGGCGGTCACACGTTCAACCCGGTGCCGGGCGTTACCAACGGTCAGATCGAGATCGACGGCTGCACCACGGCGCCCGGCAAGGTGGTCGACGTACAGTTCCAGGCGTCGAGCCCCGGCGTCCAAAACGACACCTACAACTTCCCAACCGCGCTCGAGGCGACCAACGGCACGCCGGCCGGACAAACCTGGATCGGCGCGCAGAGCGTGCAGGTGCAGTTCTCGATCGGTCTGTCGGTGACGGTCGATCCGACCAACCCCGGCGCGGGCGGCTCGACGCCGGTCGTGAGTTGCTCGCAATGCGCGTTCGCCGGATCGACTATCGATTTTGGCCAGATCACGAACAGCACGTCGGTGACCGGAACGGACGTCGCCAAGGCCAGCGTCATCTACCAGGGCTCGACCAACGCCAATACCTGGACGCTCACGGCCAGTACGGCCGGAAACCCAGCCTGCGTCGGCGGCTCGTGCGCCGGCGGTGCGCCGCTTTCGGAACTGCTGATGCAAGTGGATAAGCCAAACTCCAACTCGCATTGCGCGGCAGCCAGCGTCGTCTACCAAAACTTCACCTCGTTCGTGCCGGTCACGGGGGGCGGCGTCACGCTGGTGAGCAGCGGACCCGAGACCAACTGCGCGACGCCGTACGAAGTGATCAACTCCTACAAGGTCCAGGTCGGTACGGAGGCGGTCAACGGCTACATTCAAACGATCACGTACACTCTGATCGCAAACTAGGGGTTTGCACAACGATCCGCTGCATACCGCGCTCGCCGTCGCAACCGAGGCGGGCGCGGTGCTTTTACAGCACCTCGCGCTGCCGCGCGAGATCGCGGAGAAGTCGCAACGCGCCGATCTCGTAACCGACGCCGATCGCGCCTCCGAGCGGCTCATCGTGGAACGCTTGAAAAGCGCGTATCCCGCCGCAACCATTCTTGCGGAAGAAAGCGGCGAGTTGGCGGGGAGCGCGCACGAGCGCTGGATCGTCGATCCGCTGGACGGCACCACCAACTTCGCGCACGGCTATCCGCTGTTTTGTATTTCGATTGCGTATGAAGCCGGCGGCGAACTGGTCGCCGGGGTCGTGCACGCGCCGGCGATGGGCGAAACGTTCGCTGCGCTGCGCGGAGAAGGCGCGACGTGCAATGGAAAACCGATCGCCGTTTCCGCGATCGCGCGCCTCGCCGACGCGTTGACGTGCACGGGATTTCGTCCGGCCGACTACGACCGTAACGGGCGTGCGTTCGAAGCCGTTTCGCGCCGGGCGCAGGGTGTGCGCCGCGACGGTTCGGCTGCGCTCGATCTCGCCTACGTCGCGTGCGGGCGGTTCGACGGTTTTTGGGAGCTGGATTTGCGACCGTGGGACGTCGCCGCCGGCACGCTGCTCGTCCGCGAGGCCGGCGGAATCGTCACGCAAACGGACGGCAGTGACGCGCGACTCGACGCCGGATCGATTCTGGCGACCAACGGCCGCCTTCACGAGGAGCTTCGCGCCGCGCTGGGCTAACTATCGCG
>JAFAHZ010000190.1 GCA_019236975.1 Vulcanimicrobiota bacterium
GTCCTGCGGCAAAGCGGAACGCATCGATTCGTGGTGCGGTCGAGCGCGGTCGTGCGCGACATCGCGACCGCGCAGCCGGCATTCGCTCCTTTTGCCGCGCCGCCGCATCGCTGGATCGTATCGACTGCGCGATGCGAGCCGGCGGACGGCGACGACGAAGTGGGGCGAATGCTAAACGTCCGCGCGTTTGCCGTTGCGGGAACGACGCCCGGCTACGCGGGCCGGCGTTTTGAATCCGGCGCAGTGACCGCGTACGAAATCACGGCTCCGAATCACAACGAACGCATCCTCTTCGCGCCGGTCTTTGCCGATATCGACGACGCACTCGCCGAAGCAATCGACCGTGCGACGGTTGCGATCCTCGACGGCACGTTCTTTTCCGGCGACGAGCTTCGCGAGCAAGGGCTGATGGACAAATCCGCGCAAGATCTCGGGCACCTGCCGGCCGGCGGACCGGGCGGAACGCTCGAGCGCCTTGGACGTAAACGCACGCGGATCGTCTTCACGCACCTCAACAACTCGAATCCGATGCTCGATCCGGATTCCGATGCAGCGGCGGCCGTGCGCGAGGCCGGCGCGGAAATCGCGTACGACGGGATGATGGTATAGCTACCGCACGCACTAGTAGTCGTCGTCGGGTTCTACGTCCGGCTGGTTCGGATCGGTGAAGAAGGCGGCCTGACGAAACGCCGAAATCGGCCGGTACGGATCGGGCAGTTGGGTGAAGTCGAAACAATCGCGGAGGTCGTCGGATCGTTCGTCGGTCGTGTGCAGCGACGGCAGATCGAACGCTTCCTCAGCGAACTTCAAAAGGCTGCCGAACTCGTGCTGCACGTGCGACACGTAGTGGCGTTTTGCGTACGGTGAGATGACGA
Source organism: Vulcanimicrobiota bacterium (assembly GCA_019236975.1). Classification (GTDB taxonomy): domain Bacteria; phylum Vulcanimicrobiota; class Vulcanimicrobiia; order Vulcanimicrobiales; family Vulcanimicrobiaceae; genus JAFAHZ01. Next base: position 876 of record JAFAHZ010000190.1, read on the forward strand.
TCAACGGAACGCGCGGCCCCAATCCCATGCGATCCAGCCGCGGCGGTGCGACGTGATCGTACCACCCGCCCCAGTCGTCCCAAACGACGAAGATGGCGGTGCTGCTCCAAAAGGGGCCGTGCCCGATTGCGTTGACGATCGAGGCCACCCAATCCGGACCGTACTGCGAACCCGCCTTTACGCCGACGTCTTTTTTCGTCGTCGCTCGCGGAAACGGGTGGTCCGAGTTCTGCATCGTCGGAACGACCCACACGATCGACGGAAGATCGCCGATCACGGCGTCGTTGATAACGCGCGTTTCGGGCGAAACGACGTTCTCCCAGCGCGGCGAGAACCGGACGTGTTTGATCGCATCGAACGCCGACCAAATGTTTCCGAGCTGGTTGAGCCCGGGTGCGTAATACCGCCAGGTAACGCCGCTCGCATTGGCGACGTCGGCCAGCGTTTCAAAATCCAGGCAGGGGTAAATTCCGGGGTCGATCTCGGCGCCGTCGAGGCCGATCTGCGCGACGCGCGCGTCGGGCGGTGAGTCGCATCCCCACGCAAACTTCGTCGTTCCCAACTGGTTCGGATTGCTCGCGACGTAGGCGGCTTGGCCCGCGATGAGATACAGATGCGCCGGAAAGCTCGGCCCGGTGTTGGACTGAAACATGCGATCGGCGAACGTGTAGCGACGAGCCATCGTCCAATACGGCTCGACCTGGCGTTCGGGGACGTACGCATACGGGAACTCCTCGGGCTGCTTCGGCGTCGTCGCAACGTCAGCGAAACCGTCCATGCGTCCGTTGTCGTACTCTACCTGCCAGGCGCGATGCTGGTGGTCGACGTCGGCCGGAAATCCCAAGTCGACAGGCTCGAGGTTAACCGGCCCGATCCGCCTCTCGCCGATGCGTACCGTATCGGCACCGGGAAACCCGTTAAAGAGATTGTCGACGCTGCGGTTCTCTTGAACGATGATGACGACGTGCTTGACGCGTGCGTGCAACGCGTCTTCGAACGGCAAAGCGGCGGCAGCTTGCTTCGCAGGTGCCGGCTGAGCGAGCGCGCGGTCGCTGAAAACTATGCAGGCAAGCGCCAGAGCTAATGCGATAATCCGCATCGTCCTCATACAATTCCATCCATACCCGGGAATACTAGATTCCATGGCACGGATCGTCCGGCCGGCGCTCGCCGTCGCCGCCATCGCACTGGCCACGTTCTACCTTCTGCCCGACGCCGTTTTGGCAGGCTTTACGATACGTTTTCCCCTCTTTCATCACACGGAGCACGATTGGACGCAGTTTCGTGGACCCGATAACAACGCCGTCGTTCCCGGGAAATTAGAAACCGCGTGGCGCGTCGAAACCGGCGGCCAGATATCGGCAAGTCCGACGGTCGCCGATAACGTCCTCTATCTCGGAAATAACGACGGCCGTCTCTACGCAATCGATCCCACAAACGGGCACGCCTTTTGGACCTTTGCAACGCAAAACCCATTGATGAGCGCGCCGCTCGTCTACGGCGATCTGGTCATCGTCGGCGAAGGCGATGCCAACAGCATGGGATCGAGTCCGCCCGAGCCCATTAAAGTCGGGCAAGGGCCCAGTTCGCTGATCGCGCTCGATCGCCGTAGCGGGAAAGTCCGCTGGAAACGTGCCATCGGGGGATCCGGCATGCCGACGCCGGCGATCATCAACGGCGTGCTCGTCCAGCACAACGGCGGCGGCTGGGTCGGCGGCTACGATCCGGCGACCGGCGATCGCAAGTTCGCGCACCACCTCGAATCGGTGGCATCGATGTCGGCTATTCTACCGCTCGGCGGAGATCAGTTCGTTACCAGCGGCGTCGGAACGAACGCGGTATGGAAGATGAGCGCCACGGACGGCTCGATTCTCTGGAGCAGCACGTTTCCGCACGGCGCCTCGGGCATTGGCGACTGCCCGCCCGCAACCGACGGCGCGCGCATCTACTGCGATTACGTGATGCCGGTGCCGCCGGATACCGGCACGCAAGTCGGACGCCCGGCCGTCGAACGCATCTTCGCCATCGACGTCGCGACCGGCGCTAAGGTGTGGGACGTCGCCGCCGAGCGTGGAACGTTGGCGCCCCGAAACGAAGCGGCGATTCCGCTCCTGACCGGCGGCGTGGTCGTTGTCGGCAGCGCGCTCGCGCCGGTGATGCACGGCTTCGATGCGGCCTCGGGACGAGCGCTGTGGACGCTGAAAACCCGCGGTCCCGTCAAAGGCGGCTCCGTTGCCGTCGATGGAACCGTCTACTTTGGAGATTTCGGCGGATATTTATGGGCGATCGACGCGCGCACCGGTCAAGTCGTCGGCGACAAATCTACGGATACGCGGTTTAACGTCGGATCTCCGATCGTCGACGGCAAGACGCTGATCGACGGCAGCGATACGGGCGCGATTCTCGCGATTCCACTGGAAACGATCCGGCAGAGCCACGATACGTGAAGCGCCCGACCGGTTAAGGCGTCGCCGTCGACGTGATGAAGAGCAGCGGAACGTCGGCGAGTTCGGGATCGGCCTTGAGTTTTGCGAAAAAGCCGGCGTCGTCGGTCTCCTTCATCCGAACGTCGCAGAGAATCATCGACGGCAAATGCTCGCGTGCGACGTCGTACGCGTCGGCCACGTTGTGCGCTTTTACGACCGTGAACCCAAGCGGACGGAGGGCGCTCGAGATGACGGCGAGGTGCGCTCGGTTGCCGTCGACGACCAGAATGCGTGCACGCATGAGGCCGTTATTCCCTCGCCGTCAGCCGAACATTCGTCTTAGAACAGATTCCAGAGGTACTGGTTGTAGACTTCGTGATGGTATTGGACTTCTTGAGCCTTCACAAAGCTTCCGAGCAGTCGCGGACAGCGGTCAGCGCTGGCTTGTTTGAGGTCGGCGTAGCGCTCCTTGACGTCGGAGCCCAGCAGCTCCGTGGTCCAGGTCGATGTCCTGAAGTCCTCGAGCGCATCGTAGATGTTGTCGGGCAGGTAGTGCTCCGCTTGACGCAGGCCTTTTTCGTCGCTGATACGTCCCTGCAGACCTGTTTTGAACACGGCCAACATCACCATGTACGGATTCGCGTCGGGCGCGACCGAGCGTACCTCGGTACGCATGCTGCGCTCGTTCCCTACCGGAATGCGCACCATCGAACCGCGATCGACCGGCGATGCCTTGATTTGGTTGGGCGCCTCGAAGTGCGGGTCGAGCCGGCGGTACGCGTTGACGCTGGAGTTGAGCATCAAGCAGACGTCGCGACCGTGCGTCAGAATGCGATCGACGAACTTCCACCCGAACTCGCTGAGTTTCTCTTCGCCGGCGGGATCCCAGAAGAGGTTCTTTCCGTCTTTGCTCACCGAGACGTTGGTGTGCATGCCGCTGCCGTTGACGCCCACAACCGGCTTCGGCAAGAAGCTAGCGGTCATGCCCAGCCGCGTCGCGACCTGCCGGCAAATCAGCTTGTAGAGTTGAATTTGGTCGGCGGCCGCCACGACTTCGCCGTAGTTGTAGTTGATCTCGAACTGCGAGGGCGCGACCTCGGGATGGTCCTTTTCGTTTTGGAAACCCATCGCGCGCTGCACCTCGGCGACCGTGTCGATGAAGGTCCGGAGCGGATCGCCCGGCAGCGAGTGATAGTAGCCCCCCGTATTGACGTAGTCGAACTTGCCGGTCTCGTGGAAGCGGCGTTCGGCGTCCAAACCTTGGAAGAGGAAGCCTTCGATTTCGTTGGCGGCGTTGAGCGTGTAGCCGTCGCTCGCGTAGCACTCTTTCGAAAGATTCTTCAGACGCCCGCGAATATCGCCGGGGAACGGCGCGCCCTCACGATCGAGCACGTCGCCGAACACGAGCACCTTGCCGGGACCGAAGAAATCCGAAGGCGCCCAATAAAAAGCGCTCCAGTCCAAGCTCAGCCGCAGATCGCTTTCGCGCTGCGGCGTGAATCCGCGAATCGACGATCCGTCGAACGTCAAGTTGTCGAAAGAGCCCAAGAGGAACTTCTTGTCGTAGTCGAGCATGTGCAGGCGCCCTTCGAGGTCGCTGAACAGCACGGTCACGGCCTTGATGCGTTTTTCGTCGGTGAGATACTTGAGACGCTGCTCCGCTAATTGATGCGCCGCGACGCGCTCCTTACGTTGCTGCTTCGCGGCGAGATTGAGATCTTCGAGTTCGGAATACGGGAGTTCCAGGAAATCGCGCAGTTCGGGCGACATCGGCGGTCTGTGCACTCCTTCGGTCGGCATATTTCTGCACTCCTTATCGGCGGCGGGAGCGGTTCGTTGCCGCTCTTTTCGCCCGGCGGCGGGCGCGGTACGCTGGCCCGCCACACAATCCGGACACGTCGCCTTTATGCATCCGGTAAACGCCGCCTTGTGGATAAGAGGCCGCCGGCGAGGCGGCGGCTAGGGGCTTAGGTATCTCCCGAGCCAGTCGATCAGAATGTTCAGCCGCTCGACGCGGTGGATCGGCGTCCCGGTTCGCGACAGATCGTGATTTTCGTTGGGAAAGGCAACGTACTCGACGGTTCGCCCGAGAACTTTGAGCGCCGTGAACTCCTGTACCGTCTGATCGATCGGCGCGCGCGTGTCCTCGTCTGCGTGCAGAATCAGCAGCGGCGTATGAACGCCCTCGACGTACGTCAGCGGCGAAAACTTGGCATAGTCCGTGCTGGCCGGATTCCAGGGCGGTCCCCAAGTATAATAACCGCCGCCCAAACCGTTCTTCCCGGCGAAGTCCGCAGCCAGATTCTCACTTTGCAGATTGCTGACCGCGCGTTCGGCGATCGCCGTCTTGTAACGATCGGTGTGCGCGATCACCCAAAGCGTCGCGTAGCCGCCATACGAGCCACCGAGTACGCCGAGGCGTGTAACGTCGACGTCGGGGCGGTGGACGACCGCGTCCATAACGGCCTGCACGTCTTCGAACATTGCGTCGCCGTAATTACTTTCGAGCGCCTCTTCGAACGCGTAGCCGTGCCCCGTGCTCCCTGCCGGATCGGTAAAGACGACGTTGTAGCCGAGCGACGCATACACTTGAAACTCGTGGAAGAACGTCTCACCGAATTGGGTTTCCGGACCCCCGTGGATATCGAGCAGCGTGGGGCGCTTTGCGCCGGGTTTTCCGCCGGTCGCGGGCATGAACCAGGCTTGTACCGTATTGCCCTCGCGGTCTTTGACGTCGATGGCCTGCGGCTTCGACAACGTCACCGAAGCGAGATACCCCTCGTTGACGTGGGTGAGGCGGCGCGGCGTTCCTCCCGGGACGTCGACGGCGTAGACGTCGGCCGGCGTCGAGAAATCGCTGTAGAGGTACGCGGCGCGCTTTCCGTCCCGCGTGAGACCGCACGACCACGCCTCACCGTGCGGCGGCGTGAGGTCGGCGATCGCTCCGGTCGACAGATCGACGGTTCGAAGATTGGAGTAACCGGGTCCGTCGATATTGAGCAGCGCGACGTTAGAGGTTCCGATCAGGCCGCCGCAGAGTCCGCCGCCTTCCTTCATATCGGCGAGCAGCGTGTCGCCCCACGAAATCGTATCGCCCTTGACGATCGTTTGAGCGTCGCTGCCGTCGAGTTTGGCTCCGGCCAATGCCGGCAGCTCGGCCGAATCCTTCACGTCTCCGGTCAAGTAGTAGAGACGGGTGCCGTCGACACCGAAAAAGAGCCCGTTGTTCGCCGGTAAGGATGACGCCAGCTTTACGACGGCGCCGCCGGCCGACGGAATCGTATAGATATCGTTCGGCCCCGAATCGACCGCGTCGTAGCGCAACGAATTGAAAGCGATCGTCTTATCGTCCGGGGACCACGCGATGAAGTTGTCGCCGTACTTGCCGCTCGTCAGCGCCGCAGCGTGGGTGCCATCGGCGTTTGCCGTCCACACGTGCGGGATATCCTGATAGACGTAGCCTTGCCCGTTAACCTGGAAAAACAGCTGATCGATGGTGTGAACGTCGGTCTTCTTCTGATCGGGCTTGGGGGTAAAGCCGGCCTTTGAAAAATCGATGTACGCATCGTGCGCCGGGGTAGTCTGCGTCACGGTGAAGGCGATACGCTTGCCGTCGTGTGAGACCGCCGGCCCCGAAACTCCGTCGCTCACGTGGGTCAGCGCAACGGTCGTGCCGGCGGCAATCGTGTACCGGAAGAGCTGCGGCTTTTGCTTCGGAAGCGTCCGCACGAACACGAAGCTTTTGGAGTCCGGCATCCAATCGTAATCGGCGTCGCCGGTCTTACCGGTGACTTCGTGCCGAATCGAGCCATCGGCAACGTCGACGAGGTCGATCGTGCGGTCGTACGAGTTTTTCGGGCCGTTCGCGCGGGACGCTTCGACGAGCACGTAATGCCCGTCCGGCGAAATCAACGCGCTGCTGAGAAACGTCAGTTTAAAAAGGTCCTCGGGCACGATGGGGGCCGCCACCACCGCGATCGTAGAGCCGAGTGCCAGGAAAAGGGCGATCGTTAGCGTTCGCATGCCGTTCATACGCGGCGCTTTCGGCATTATTTCGCGCGCGCCTCGAACCATCGCGCTAAAACGAACGGTTTTTATACTTTTTTGAGGAAGGGTCGCGCATGACGCCGCAGTTGCAGCGCCGGCTCAACGCGTTCGACCTCGTGCTCGTCACTATCAGCGCAGTCATCGGTTCGGGCATCTTTCGAACGCCGGCGATCGTCGCGCAGCGCGCGCATCTCCCCGCGCTCGTTCTCGGCTGTTGGATTGCCGGGGGCGCCATCGCACTGACCGGCGCGTTCGTTTTCGCCGAGCTCGCGGCTCGCCGGCCGCTCGGCGGCGGTATCTACGGTTATCTCAAGGACGCCTTCCATCCGATCGTCGGATTTTCGTTCGCCTGGACGCTGATGCTCGTCTCCGGCACCGGAGCCAACGCTGCCGCGGCGGTGTTGTTCGCCGAGTACCTCGCGCCGCTGACCGGCATCTCACTCAACCCTGGGTGGGTCGCAACCGGAACGCTCTTCTGCCTCGCGGGAATCAACATTCTCGGCGTGCGCCAGGGCGGGAATTGGCAAATCGCGGTCGTCGGCCTGAAGATCGCCGCCATCGCCGTGCTGATCGTCGTCTGCTTGGCAGCGCCTTCACACGCAGTCTCGACGTACGCGTTCGCTCCATTCGGCTCCGGAGGTGTCGCCGGCGCAATCGGTGTCGCGATGTTGCCGGTGCTCTTTTCGTATCAAGGCTTTCAGGGCGCGACGTACGTTACCGCTGAGGCAATCGCGCCGGAGCGCACCATTCCCCGCGCAATGATTCTGGGCATGACGGGCATCCTCGTGATTTACATTCTCGCAAACGCGAGTTACGTGCACGTCTTGGGCGTAGCGGGTTTGGCGGCCAGCACGGTCCCCGCCGCCGCGGCGATGCAGGCGGCCATCGGTCCGTTCGGCGAAAAGTTCATCGCGCTCGCGATCGCACTATCGACGCTGGGTTATCTCAGCACGTGCATGCTGGCACACCCGCGCATCTACTATCATATGGCTGCCGACGGTCTGTTCTTTCGATGGATCGCCTGGGTGAGCCCAAAAACCCGCGTCCCGGTGGCGGCGATTCTCGTGCAAGCGACCGTCGCGTCCGCGATCGCGCTGAGTGGAAGCTACGAGCGGATCGTCAACTGGGTGGTCGGTCCGCAGTGGCTATTCATCGCTTTAGCGGCAAGTGCGCTTTTCGTTTTCCGCCGGCGCGACGCGGACCGGCCGGAACCGTTCGCCCGCGTGCCGGGACACCCGTACACCACGGCGCTCTTCATCGCCGTCGTTGCGGCAATTTTGTTTGCGGAGATAGCAATCTATCCGCGCGACGTGCTCTACGGTGCCGTCGTCCTCGCCACGGGGGTCGTCACGTTTTATGCGTGGCGGCATCTTGCGCCGCGGTCACCGACGAGTAACGGCGATAGTTCGTCTGCTCCTGGCGAACGTGCCCCCAGCCGTGAAAAATGAACTCGTGTCCGTCGTACTGCTGCTCGGCCAGCGTGACGTCCCATAGATCGGGCAGTACTTGACCGAACGTAACGCTGATGTCGGCCGAATCCGTGTGTGCGGGCAACACGCTCGGATGAAAGCGCAACGACAGCACGTGGTGCGACGTTCCGTCGATCCACATCGTTCCGTCGCCGTGCTCGTCGTCCCGAAGCTCGCTCGCGAAGTCGACGGCGACCGCATCGCCGGAACAGGCGGCGCATGCCGACGTGCCCAGCGAGAATCGATACTCCTTGAGATAATTTGGTTCGATCGGCAACCGGTAGTCGTCTTCGACGAGCGTCGGCTTCGCAGAAGAGCCTTCGGCCACGCGCGTCGCGACCGTTGCGCCGTCGTTTCTGACGACGGCAGCCTTTGCCGAACGCTCGACGCTATGCGCGGGGCCGCGTTCGGTGTAGTGATAAACGAGCGAAAACGCAACGGCGCCGTGACGTTCCGACGCGAGCACTCGCGCTGCATCGGTCGCCAACAAATCGGCGTTGAGGGGCGGGGTTGCCGCCAACGCGACTAAGGCGAGCATCGCCGGGATTCGCGCCATGGGAACAGGCTTCTGAGAGAGGTCCTCGTAATCCGCCGGAATGAGCAGCGTACGCGTTCTCGTCGGTACCCGCAAAGGGGCGTTTGTCTTGGAAGCCGACGGCAAACGAAACGAGTGGAAGGTCGATGGCCCGTTTTTCGCGGGCTGGGAGATTTATCACGTTAACGCCTCGCCCGCCGATCCGAATCGGCTCTACGCGTCGCAGACAAGCGGATGGTTTGGGCAGCAAGTTCAGCGCTCGGACGACGGCGGTAAAACCTGGAACCCGGTCGGTAACGCCTTCACGTACGAAGGCGCGGTCGGAACGCATCAATGGTACGACGGCACGCCGCGACCGTGGGAGTTCAAGCGCGTCTGGCACTTCGAGCCTTCGGGGAGCGATCCGGACGTCGTGTACGCCGGCGTCGAGGATGCGTCGCTGTTTCGATCTGCCGACGGCGGAAAGACCTGGTGCGAGCTGCCGGCGCTGCGCAATCACGGCACCGGGGCGTCGTGGCAGCCGGGTGCCGGCGGCATGTGCCTGCATACGATTCTCTTCGACCCAAACGACGAACGGCGCATCTTCGTCGCCATCTCCGCGGCCGGCGCATTTCGCAGTGACGACGCGGGCGCGTCGTGGCGGCCGATCAACCGCGGGCTCGTGTCCCAATATATTCCCGAACCGGACGCCGAAGTGGGACACTGCGTGCATCGTTTGGCAATGCATCCATCGCGTCCGAACGTGCTCTTCATGCAGAAACACTGGGACGTCATGCGGACCGACGACGGCGGCGAGCAATGGCGCGAAATCAGCGGTAACCTCCCGACGGACTTCGGATTCGCCATCGACGTTCACGCGCACGAGCCCGACACCGTGTACGTCGTTCCGATCAAGAGCGATAGCGAGCATTTTCCGCTCGACGGACGTTTGCGCGTCTATCGCAGCCGCAGCGGCGGCGACGAGTGGGAAGCGCTCGAGAACGGCTTGCCGCAGCGCGATTGCTACGTCAACGTACTGCGGGACGCGATGGCCGTCGACGAGCTCGACGCGTGCGGCATCTACTTCGGCACGACCGGCGGACAGGTCTACGCGTCGGCCGATAGCGGCGAAAGCTGGAAGGCAATCGTCCGCGACCTCCCGGCCGTACTCTCGGTCGAGGTACAGACGCTGCCGTGATTCGCGTCGTACTGCCGGCGCACTTGCGCGCGCTGGCCCGCGTCGACGGCGAGCTTTCCCTCGAAGTGGGCGACGCGGCAACGCAGAGCACGGTGCTGGATGCGCTCGAAGCGCGCTATCCGGTTTTGCAGGGGGCAATTCGCGACCGCGTCAGCAAACGCCGCCGGCCCTTCGTCCGCTTTTTCGCGTGCGAGCGCGATCTATCGCACGAATCGCCCGACGCGCCGCTGCCGAGCCGCGTGGTAGCCGGTGAGGAGCCGTTCCTCATCGTCGGAGCGATTGCGGGCGGATAGTAGGAAAAATTCCGCGGCCGTCTATATTCTGGCTGGTACCTGAGAGGGAGGGGTCACGGTGGCTAGGACGTCTCTTTTCCGTCGCGCGGCTTTCGGGATCGCGCTTGCCCTAAGCATCGCTGCGAGCGCGGCTCCCGCGCCTGCCGCGATCGACATGGCGATGGGAGATAAGCGAACGGTACCCAACGCACCGCTGAGCGATTGCAACGCACGCGCGCAAGCGGCGCTTACCGCAACGCTGCAGCGCCCCGACGAAATCGGGGACGGCACCGGCGAGTGGCGAGCGCTTACGAAAGTGGAAGCCCCCGCAACTCCGCCCGAAGCGGCGTCGATTCACTGCTACCCCGTCGATAACGGATATCTCGTGACGTTTGAGTGCGCGGTAGAAATACCGCCGAGCACGATGTCGGCGTCGGACCTTTGCACGAAGCTCATGGGCGCCTTCGACGCGAAGCAATCCGCGCAAACCGGCACGCTACAAGCGGGAGGGCAGCGATGAGCGCGCGAGTGCGATTCGCCCTCGCGGGCCTGGCGATCGTCGCGTCCCTCGTCATCAGTCTCGCGGTCGCCCGCGCGGGCGTCGAGATGTCGACCGGGATCCGGTACGCATACGACGTCGGTGCGCTCGACACGTGCTCTTCTAAGGCGAAAGCCGCACTGGCCGCCTACCTGCAAAACGTTACGGAAAAAACGCCGGGCTCGGGAGAGTTTCAAGCATACGGAAAACCCGATAGTTCGGGTCAAACGACCGCGGGCGCGATCGTGCGCTGCGCCGCCGTCGGGAAGGGGTTCGTCGTCACGTTCACCTGCGCGGTGCAAAAGCCGGGCAGCTTCTTCGACGCCGACGCGCTGTGCCTCAACATCGCACACAACTTTTCAGGAAAAACGGAGACCGCCCTGGCCACGCCGACGCCGCTACCGAGCGGCTGCAGCACGACGAATCTCGTGGGAACCTGGGTTTCCGACAACGATTCAAAGCTGATCTTGACGATGGACGTCAGCGGCGGCCTCACCGATCCGGACGGCGTTTCCGGAAACTGGTACCTGGTCGGCAAGACCGTAACGCTGACGTATTACGGCAACAAAACGATGACGTTGTCGGCCGACGGCAAGCACATCAACGGATCGGGAGCGGCCTACACCCGCAAGTGCTGAGCGCGTCCTCGCTTGGGTAGAGTTGAGACCGGCGCTCGCTGCGTTAGCGGCCTGAGTGCGCCGGGTAGCTTGTACGTACTATGGCAAACGAAATCAAGAAAACTGTTAAGGACGTAGGCGACGCCGTCAAAGAAGGCGTGCATCGCGGCAACGCCGACGCCGAACGCGAGACGCGCGACGAATTCGGGGACGTAATGACGCCGGGTGAGAAGGCCGGCTCCATAGGCCGGGAGGTCTCCGAAAAAGGGAAGGCCGAGTTCGACCGGATGAAACGCAAAACGCGCGACGCAACCTAAAGTCGCCTCCTTCGTGCAGCCAAGCGTGTTAGGGCCGATATGGGAGCTCCGCTTCGATCGGCCCTTTCCACGCGGTTCGGAACGCTGCAGTTAGCCGTGGACGACGAGGGATATCTCGTCGAGGTCTTGCTGCCGAATCGCAACCATCGCCTAGCGGCCGGCGGACCGTTTTCGCCGGCCGCGCAGCGCACGATGGCCGCAGCTCGCACGCAGCTCGAAGAGTACTTTGCGCTGAGACGGCGCGATTTCGATCTTCCGCTGCGCCCCGCAGGTTCGCCGTTCGAGCGACGAGTGTGGGCCCGGCTATGCGCGATCCCCTATGGCACGACGACGTCCTACGGCGCGATAGCGAACGAGCTCGGACTGGTCAACGGCGCGCGCGCCGTCGGCCGTGCAAACGGCGCGAATCCCATTGCCGTCGTCATTCCGTGCCATCGCGTGATCGGCTCCGACGGAACGCTGACCGGCTACGGCGGCGGTTTGCCGCTCAAGACCTCGCTGCTCGAACTGGAAGGCGCGCTCGCCCCGAGGCTGGCGCTCTAGCGTGCGTCAATGGGTGGGATGACGAGGCGCTTTCCCGGGTCCAATCCCGCTCTCCCCGCCCCGCCGGCACGCACCTCGATAACGTAACGGCCGATCCCATCGCGCTTGGCGACCGTCGCATCGGATTGATCGGGCGTGCTCGCCGGAACGTTCGAAGCGACTTCGGTAATCGTGCCGGCGGCGCTGACGAATACCATATCGAGCGGCACGAGCGTGTCCTTCATCCAAAACTGACGCGAGACGTTCATCGCATCCGGGAAAATGAAAATCATTCCTTGATCGGGGGGAACGTCGCGCACACCCATCAGGCCCTGTTCGCGAAGCGGTTCGGTATTGGCGACCGCCAAGCGAAGGCGGGCTTTCGGCGCGTCGAGTTCGACGGCTTCGCAGAACGACGTACCGATCGGCAGCGTGGTGCAGTACGACGGCCCGGCGGCGGGAGCGGCGGATGCCGACGCCGTGCTCGACGCGGTCGCGTTACCGTGCGAACACGCAGTCACCGCGAACAGCGCTGCGAGGCTCATGCACCGGAATGGACGGCGCAACGTTAGCGGTCCGGGCCCGGAGTTCCGACGACGATCGCATCGCGGTACGACGTCGCGGTATTGTAAAAGTCGAGATCGCCGAAGAAATACGTGCCGCGCTTGAGCTTGAACACCTGCGAAAAGCAGAGCCTGCTGCCGGTCGGAGGCGGAATGCGGCCGGTCGACCAAAACGCGCTGCCGATTTGGTCGTTCGTCGGACTTCCGGCATTAGACGGGAACTTGTACGGCGAGGATGGGAACGCGTCGCCGGGAAAGCCGACCGCGGAATGGTTCACCGTTGAGGACGACCCGATTTCGACGTTCGTAAACTGGACGACGTTCGTATCGGTAATCGGACCGCCGGCCGACGTGCGATCGATGAGCGTCGATTGCGCCGAATACGTGCCGGCGTTGTTGCCAAGGCCGTATCCCGCAATCGAGTTAAAGGGGGGCGCGGTACTGCTCGCAACGATTTGGCTGCTGATGCCGACGACGACGACGTTGGATCCCGGATTCAGCGTGTGACACGGCGCGACGGTGGGAGTCGCGGTCGGCGAGCCCGACGGAGTCGGCAACGTTCCGCCGCCTCCGGTAATATCCCCTAACCCTTTACATCCGGCGACGGCACAGATGCCGCACGTAAACGCGACCAAAAAGAATGCGGCTCGTATCACTGCGCGCGTCTCCCCTATTTATAAATTCGGTTGGTTGGTCAGCGAAATGGGAATGGGAAGCGTTACCGTCGCTCCGAGTCCGGTCGAGGCCGTCAGCGACAACGTGACGTTCGTTTGACCGACCGGCAGACCCGCCGTCGAGAAGTTGAACGTGGCTTGCCACTTCCCCGGACCGACGTTCTGCAGCAGTGCCATCGACAGCGTCGGATTGGAGCCGAATGCCAGCTTCGTGACGTTGGTCGTCGTGATCGCCGAGATGGTCATGTGCTGGCCGTCGGAGATGAGCGACGGTGAAACCTGCGCGAAAAAGATTTGCGGCGGCGCACCTTGGGCCGCGAAGTTATTTTGCGGAGCGGAACCGTACGTGTACACGTTGGTCTGCGCGAACGCGCTCGGCAACGGAGCCGGTGACGGCATGGCCGCAGTCGGCGCTACTGCCGCCTTGGGCGGCATCGGACTCGCCGTCGCGGTAACGCCGCCCGGCATCGGCGTGACCGGCGTCTGCGCAGCTGCGGTTCCCGCCGGCAACGGCACGCTTATGGGTTCGGGCAGCTCGCGATTTTCCACGTCCGGTCGCGGCGGCGGAAGCTGGGTGCCCGGCGGCAGGGTTGGAAGACCTTCGGGACGCGGAATTCCCAGCGTGCTCGTTCCGATCGCACCGTTGTCGCCCGATCGCAGGATGTGCGGCGTAACGGTCACGATCAGTTCGTTGCGCGTGTGCTGCGTATTGTGGTAGCTGAAGAGCAGCGGGCCGATGAGCGGAATGTCGCCCAAGATGGGGATCTTCTGGGTCGATTTCTGGTCGAGCTCTTCTATGAGCCCCGCGATAACGATCGTCTCGCCGTCGTGCAGCCCGATCGTCGTCGTGGTATCGCGGCTTTGAATGTTGGGTACGCCGGTGGTCGGATTGATGGCCGCGATGGAGTTGACCGACGGGTGCAGGGTGACCGTGATGTAATCGCCTTCGTTGACGACCGGGGTGATGTCGAGCGTGACGCCCGTCTGAAAACTCTGCACTTGCGTGGTTGCGACCGTACCGACGCCGCCGCCCGCCGTCGTCAAAATGTTGACCGTTTCACCGGCACGCAGCGACGCCGTCCGGCCCGATACCGTCGTAATACGGGGATCTTCCAAGATCCGCGCGTGATTGTTTTGGATGAGAAAATTCATCACGGCGGTGAGCTGCATCGGCGTCCGGATCAGCGGCATGAAGTTCAGATACGGAATCTGCTGCCCCGCGCCGGGAACCGTATTGCCGGGCGGATAGAGCGGCGGAACTTCGGTCAGCGTCGTCGAGACGGCCGCAGTCGGGAATTGCAAGCCGAGTTGTTTGCTCGTGCCTTCATCGACTTCGAGGACTTCGGTATCGAGCGTGACCATGGTCTGCGGATGGTCCAGCTTGTCGATCAACTCTCTTGCCAGCTTGATGCTGTACGGGCTTCCGGTAAGCACGAGTTCCGTGGAGTTCGGCGGGACGGTGATGTGCAGATCGCCCGCGGAACCTTGCAGTGCCGTCGTGACGGTCGTGGCGATATCGGCCGCGCTCGTCGACGGACCGCCCTGCAAGCCCGGAACGGCGGATTTCAGCGCAACGACGTCGACGCCGGACGCACCGGAACCGCCGCCTTCGCCGGTCGCTCCCGGCGGAGCGACGTCGAGCTGAGCGAGCGCGTCGGCAATGCGGCGCTGTACGGTAAGATTCGACGTGACCGTGATGGCGTTGAGATCGGCGTTGACTTGCACCGGCAAGTTGGCATACGAACTGCGGATGAGATCGGCTACAGAGGCGGCGTCCACGTATTTGAGCCGGTACACTTGTGTATACTGCGTGCCCATTTGCGGCACGTCGAGCTGCGCGATGAGCGTCTTCGCGCTCTCGACTTCATCGGACGGTCCCGATAACAGGATCTCACTGCCCGAGACGGACACGCGAACGCCCGGCGATTCGGCGGCAACCGCGCGCGCGAGTTGTTTGACGTTGCGTTGAGTGACGCGGACCGCTTCGGCCGGATAGCGCGGCTTCGGCGACGGCGTCGGCGCGGGCGTGTCGATCGCTTCCAAGATTGCCATTATCTGCGCCATGTCTGACGGGCTTGCCATGACGATGACGTGACGGTTGGGGGCGACGAGAACGCGAGCGCTTGGAAACACTCCGGACAAGCGCGCGGCAGCGGCCTCGGGCGCGAGCGCCTTCAGCGCGATCGCCTGCACCGTCGTATCGGTGGGATTCTTGACGTCGATACCGGACGCGATCGTGCGCATCCCCTCTTCCTCGTAGCCGCTCGCTACGACGATAATTGCGTTGGCGTGGGGATCGACACGAATTGTTGCTGACGGATAAACGCTCTGCAGGATTTGGGCGGCGCGTGAGGCCGAGATAATTTGAAAGTTGATGACGACCGGCGGATTGGGGGTCGGCGTGGGTGCCGGCGCGTGCTTGGGCGCGGCAAACGACGCCGCCGGCAGCAGAATGGAAGCGACGACCAACAGCAAAAACACCGTGGCGTACGGCATTTTAACGGAACGCACAGCCCGCCTTAGTTGAACGCTGGCTGCCTCATACCCTGTGCCGCGGCTTTACGGCACGAGGAAAACAGGCTCGACCACTTCGACGTTCTTCGGCGATTTAATGTTCGGATAAAGCCTGCCAAGGCGCTATCTCGCTACAGTCAGAGAATCCACCCCTATCCTCGGGAGGAGTAGCTCGACATGCGTCGATGCACGATTGCCTTCTTGTGTATTGTCTCGATAGCGGTGGTTCCGCTCGACGGAAGTGCCGAAAGCGGCGTGGTCATCGCCGGCCGAGTGCTCTCGACTGAGAGCGGCCTTCCCGTAGCCGGTGCCTCGATGGAACTCGATCGAAACGGCGTGAAGGTCGGCACAACCACCACCGGTTCGTCCGGCGAATTTCGCTTTCCGAACGAACCGCCGGGAGCGTATGGGGTCGTCATCGTTGCAAAAGGCTACGTAACGACGAGGCAAGACATCTTAATTTCGAGTGGGCAAACGCAGGCAAGCTTGCAGCTGGCGATCGCGCCGGCACGCGGACTTCGCGAGATTGCGGCCGTCACAGCCTCCGCGCAGACGGCGCTTCAGACGTCCACGACGATTAACGAGCACGTCGGCGCAACCAACGTGCAGACGCAGAACTACGCGCGCGCCGGCGACGCGCTCATTGGGTTACCCGGCGTCAACACCCTGACGGGGTCGTCGATAGGCGACGATCTCGCCATCAGCATTCGCGGATTCGACTCGACCGAAACGGCGACGCTGCTCGACGGACATCAAATCGGCCCAATCGGCGCTTTCGGCAGTGGATACGACTATCAGGTATCGCCCTTCTGGGGACTTAGCAGCATCGACGTGATTTTCGGCTCCGGCGCAACCGGCATTTATGGCGCGTCCACTATTGCCGGCGCAGTAAACTTCCGCACGATCGACCCGACGGAAAAGCCGAGCGGCCTCATCACGCAAGGCATCGGCGACAATGGGAAGCTCCTAACCGGCGCGCAGTTTACGGGAACGCTCGGTAAGTTCGGGTACGCATTTTCCGACGGCGTTCAGGGAACGTACGGAAACTTCGCGCCCGACTACTATCTGCAGAACGGCTTGCTGGGCAACAACTTCACGCGAGCGAATCAGCAGGCGAACACGTACGTGATGACCGGCGACTATCTCCTGCGCAACGCCGTCGGTAAAGTCGTGTATTCCTTCAGCCCGAAGACGACGTTAACGCTTACCGCCTTCGCCGCGAACTCGTGGGACGACAAAAGCGGAAACGGTGATAACGATTTCAACCCCTACGGTTATACGCTGTACAACGCACAGCAGAACATTGCGAGCAATCCCGTTACGACGGTGACCCTTCCGAACGGAAAGAAGGCGCGCTGTAAGCGCACTATTGCGGTGCTCAGCGACGCGCCGCTAGGCTATTCCTGTTTGAACGCCGAGCAGTATGCGATCGTTGCTTCGGGCCCAAGCGGCGGCGGCCCGGGCCCATGGCAGGCAATTCGCAATCAGGATTATCACGCACGGCTCGAAACGGCGGCCGGAGCGAATCAAATCGTCCTCGACGCGTTCACGGATCATTACGCCGTCGATTACAACCGCGCCGTGGCAGGTGGCGGCTACAATACCAGCGTTTACAACACGAACGGTATCTTAATCGGCGACGACATTCCCGGCAAGAAAAACGATCTCGCATTCGGATACTACTGGCAGAAGCAGCGCCAGACCGGCGACGCCTATCCGACCGTCGATATTTTTGGAAATCTGACGTACGTGCAATCGGACTATCAAGAGCTCCAGCTCTCGAACTCTAACGAATACATTCGCGATTCGTACCAGTTTTCGAGTAAGTTCTCGGCGTTCGGTCAGTTTTGGCTGCAGCAGCTGGTGCAGACGCATTCGACCTCGTTCAATCCTCGGCTTTCGTTCGTGTATCGTCCGACCAACGCCGACGTCTTTCGCATTACGGGCGGCAAAGCGAACAGCGTTCCCGATCCGGGGCTCCTGTACGGCCCACCGTCGTTCAACACCACGCCCTCGAACATCAATCCGTCGTGCGGGAAGCACGATTTGACTTCTATCGGAAGCATCAGTAATCCGAACCTGGTTCCCGAGACGGCAGAGGACGTCGAGTTTTCATTCGGACATCGGTTCCACGGCGGAGTGACCGCGTCGGTCGACGTGTACAGCACCTACGAGCACGACGCGCTTCAAGGCGGTACCTTACCGCTGAGCGCGCTCGGTCAAACGACCGTGCCGCCGAGCCTAATACAGCAGTATCTCAATCGCATCAACCAGGTATGCGGCACGAACCCCACGACGGCGAATCTGGCCGTGTCGACGACCTACAACGCCGCCGCGGCGAGATATCAGGGCGTTCAATGGGCTGTGACGTGGATCCCGACGCGAAACGTGCTCTTCGATCTGGAATACGACACGCAATCGGCCGCCTTCCTCGATATTCCGGAGTCGATCCTGCAACAAAACGTTACCACAATCAACGGCGCTCAGATTGCGGGCATTCCCCTCCACAAGGCCACTGCGACGCTCTCGTACGGCAACGGCGGCTTCAACGCGCAGCTCGTGGGGAACTACATCGGCCCGAACAATACGTACGCGCGGCCAGGCTTCTGGTTTGCTAACGCAAACGTTTCCCAGACAGTGGGAAACAACATCACGGTCGCTCTATCCGCAAACAATCTTTTCGACAGCGCCGCTCAGCGCTGGGGTTACTTCGGCTATGGCCTCTACGTCCCGGAAAATAAATACGGTACCGACACGAGCGCATTCCAGCAGGGCACGGAGCAATTTGGTCTTCCCTACCGCCAAGTGTTTTTCACCGTCAGCGATCGCTTCTAGTCAGCGATAGAGGGTCTTGGGGTAGCCGGCCTCAAAGAACCCGCACATGCGGTTTCGATCGATGCGCCTTGTGTTGCTCGGTATTTGCACGTTCGGCCTCGCGCTCTACTTCGCTGCCCCCGCGCGCGCCGACTGCGTTGCGCGCGCCGGATCGATCTTCTTCGTTACCGATCGCCAGCCGCTCGACGACAACCAGCTCTTCAGCGGCGAGTGGGGCACGGACGCCAATCACCATGCCGTCATCACTTCCGGCGTTATCTCGGCGCCGCTAGACAAATCCAACGAGTCGCGCTGCTCGTCGCAAGCGGCCTTCTTCAAGGCACTGCGGTCGCAGTTCGATCCCAAGCGCCCGCGCCAAGTCCTCATTTACGTTCACGGCTATTACACGTCGTTCGTCACCGCAGTCGAAACGGCGATGGCGCTCCAAAAAGGAATCCAATTCCCCGGACCGATGATCGTCTATTCCTGGCCGGCGAGAAAGACGAGCGTGCTGGCGTACAAGACCGACGAAGCCAACGTGAAATGGTCCATGCCGCACTTCGAGGCGCTGCTCGAAGCGACGCACCAAGCTTTCCCCGGCATGCCGATATCGCTCGCCGGATATAGCATGGGCGGCCGGTTCGTCACCAACGGGATCGAGTTCTTGCGCCGCGACGGCTGCGGGAACTGCTTCGGGCGAGCGGTTCTCTTTGCACCGGACGTCTTTACGGCGGACTTGCGCAGCGCGCTAACCTCGGCGAATCTCTGCTCCGGAAAACCCCTTTCGCATCCCATCGCTTCCGCACACGTTCTGCTCTACGTTTCGAACGACGACCGGGCCCTGCGACAATCGGAAAAAATTCACGGCAATCAGCGCGCCGGCCAAGCCGGCGGCGACCTCATCCTGTGCAACGGCGTCAATACCGTCGACGTCAGTTATCTCGATGCGGGCGGCAAGAGCGGCCACGGGTACTTACTCGATCCGCAGGTGCAGCGCGACACCGCGGCGGCGTTCGCCGGCGTACCGCCGACGTCGCACCTTCGCGGACTCAAGCAAGTATCGCGCAGCGGCGGCATCTACTACGAACTGCTGCCTTCGTCAGACAACCCGCCGCGTTAACACCGTAAAAAAGGAGTCGCATGCGTCTTCTGGCAACCTGCGCGGCATTTGCGCTCGCAGTATGTACCGCCGCTACGGCGACCGGCTCCCCAGACAATCCCCTAATGCAGCCAAGCACGCTGCCTTTTGGTGCCTTACCGTTCGACCGCTTGAGCGATAGCGACTATCAACCGGCA
>JAFAHZ010000056.1 GCA_019236975.1 Vulcanimicrobiota bacterium
ATGCCGCGCAAGTCCGGACGCACGACGCGATGCGTTCTCGCGAGCGTTTCCGCTTGCGCGTCCCAGACGTCGCGCGTCAGCGGAAATCCGTGGATCAACACTACTGCATCCGCGCCGTCGCCGTCGACGCGCACGTCGATGCACGCGCCGTCATCCCCAAAAACTTGCATCAAATCTGTAAATACTGTATAAGGAAGGCAACAACCCTGGTCGGTTGTCGACCAGAGAAAGGATGACTACCACACAATGGCAGTCAAACGCCGCAGAAAGAAAGCCGCTGCCGCACCGGCAGCAGCCAAACCCAGAAAACGCCGCAAAGCCGCTCGCAAGGCCGGACGCAAGGTCCGTAAAGCCGCGCGTAAGGCGACGCGTAAGGGCAGAAAGAAAGCCCGCAAGACCGCTCGCAAAGTCCGCAAGGTGCGTCGCAAGGCGCGCAAGACGGTCCGCAAAGCGGCTCGCAAGACGGCCCGTAAAGGCCGCAAGACAGCTCGCCGGAAGAAGGCCGCAGCTTAATATCCTTCGACAGGCTCAGGATGACAATATCCGGAGCTTTTTTGTTGCGAGCCGTGTTCCACGGCTCGCTTTTTTTTACCCTATACCGACCGGACCGCAGGCCGGAAGAACCAAATCGCCAGGAAGAGCGCCGCGCACAAAGTACCCGCAAAGACGAACATCGCGTGCAGACCGAAAGCCGCCGCAATCGCGCCGTCGACGAGCGATCCGCCCGGCACGACGCCGATGGCGATCATCGTATACACTGCCAGCGCGCGGCCGCGCACGTCGTCGGGCGAGAGCATCTGCAGGATCGTATTGGTCGCGCCCAGCAGCGCCATCGTTCCGAGTCCCACGATCGCGAGCACCGGCAGTGCGATTCCGATAGTCGGTACGAATCCGAGTACCGCCACGCCGCACGACATCGCCAATCCGCTTTGCAGCCACAGGCGAGAACGCCGCTCGCGCTGAGCGAACTGCGCCGTGATCAGCGCGCCTGCAAATCCGCCGACGCCGATCGCCGAAACGGCCCAACCCAGGCCGTGCGGACCGGCGTGCAGCACGTTGACGACGAACGCGGGAACGAGCTGCGCGTACGGCCGTGCGAAGATCGCGGCAACGAGAAACGCCAGCATGAACCATTTGAGGATCGGATGGCCGGCGATAAATCTGATGCCTTGCTGCATCGACTGCAGCAACGGCTCGCGAGCACCTGCCGACGGCGGAGAAGGCCGCATCATCAGCACCGCAACAACGACCGCGAGCGTCAGCACCGCATTGATGTAGAACGAGCCCGCCACGCCCACCCAAACGATAAGCGCGCCCGCTAGTGCGGGCCCCGCGACGGCCGGTGCGTTAAACGCCACCGAGTTGAGGCCGACGGCGTTGCCCAAGAATTGCCGGTCGACGAGCATCGGCACCCAACTTTGCCGCGTCGGTGCATCGAAGGCGTTGGCCGCCGAGTTCACCGCCGACAGCGCGACGAGACCGATCATCTCGAGCCGGTTCCCGCTAGCCAGCAGCGCCAGTGCGAGCGCGACCAGTGCCATCGTCACGTTCGTGATCATGAGTACGCGGCGCCGCGGAAAACGGTCGGCGACGACCCCCGCCAGCGGCGAAAGCAGCAACACGGGAATCGCGCGCGCGGCCCCGAGATAACCGAGATTGAGCGCGGCGGCGTGCGGAGTCCGCGAGACCTGTGCGACGAAGAACCCCATAGCCGTGAACTGCATCCACGTACCGAGATTGGATACCATCAGGCCGATCCACAACAGCCGGAAATCGCGATAGCGCAGCGCCGTGAAAATCGACGCATTGCGCTTGGGAAGACTTTCCATCGTCAGTCGCTCGCGCGCGACTTCCGCTCGTTCGCTGCGGAGACGATGAGGCGTGCGGCGTCGGATATCCGGGAGGTGTCGATGCAGAGATCGTGGGCGTGCGGGTCGCCGAACGCGGCGCCGTACCAATCGCGAAGGTAGGCGGCCCGCGCCCGGTCGACGCGATCGACCTCCGCTTCGGCGGTCTTCGCGTCGACGCTGGTGGCGGCGGCAACGTGCGCGATGCGCCATTGACGCGGCGCGTACATGAACACCCGCAGCACGTCGTCGCGCGGGCCGAGAATCGTTCCGGCGCCCCGGCCGATCAAGACGACGTTGCCGTGCGCGGCGTATTCGCGTACGGCATCTTGCACTGCGGCCAGCATCTCCTCGTCGAAATCCTTGACGGTAGAGGCTTGGGCGAGCTCGGGGGTGGCCCGCTCCAAGCTCGTCAGCCAGCGCTCGCCCAGCGAACGGCCGGTATCCTCGTTCGCCTCGACGTCTTCGGGCGATACGTTGAGGCGTTTCGCAACCACGACCGGCAGTTGCCGGTCGACGTACTCGTACCCCAGCTCGGTCGCGACGCGCTGGGCGATCGCGAGCGCGCCGCAGCCGTATTCGTTGGAGATGGTGACGATCACGATGACAGCTTTCCCGGTTACACGAATGGACCTTCGTGCCTATCATTGAGACGCGGCAGCTCCGCAAGGTATTCCGATCCGTCAAGCGCGTGCCCGGCGCGTTGGGCGCGCTGCGGACGCTGTTTTCGGCGTCGTACGAAGAACGCGTCGCCGTTGCGGGCGTCACGATGGCGCTCGAAGCCGGCGAGCTGGTCGGATACATCGGGCCTAACGGCGCCGGAAAATCGACGACGATCAAGATGCTCACCGGCATCTTGGTTCCGACCTCGGGAGACGTGCGCGTCGCCGGCATCGTCCCTTGGGAGCGCCGAAAGGAAAACGCGCGCAATATCGGCGTCGTCTTCGGCCAGCGCAGCCAACTTTATTGGGACTTGCCGCTGATCGAATCGTTCGAACTGCTGCGCGCGATCTACAACGTTCCACGCGACGTCTACCGCCGCAATCTGGCCGAGTTCGTCGAGCTCCTCGAGATGGACGACTTCCTGAGAACGCCCGTCCGTCAGTTATCGCTGGGCCAGCGCATGCGTGGCGACTTTGCGGCCGCACTGCTGCACGGGCCGCAAATCGTCTACCTCGACGAGCCCACGATCGGGCTCGACGTCGTCGCGAAGGAAGCGATCCGGCAGTTCATCGCGCGTATCAACGACGAGCGCGGGACGACGATCATTCTGACGACGCACGACCTTGCCGATGTGGAACGGCTGTGCCGCCGTATCGTGCTCATCGACGAGGGCGTCATCATCTACGACGGCGACATCGACCGTATCAAGTCGGAGTACGGCCGGTACCGGACGCTCGTCGTTCACCTGGCCGAGCCGGTCGCCGATCCGGTTCTCGACGGCGCCGAGCTGGCCGGAACGGAAGGCAACGCCGCTCGGTTCCGTTTTGACCGGAATCGCCAGCGGGCCGACGCGCTCGTGCGGCAAGCCAGCGAACGGTATCGCGTCGAAGACGTCAGCATCGAGGAGCCGGATCTGGAGTCGATCATCCGGCGCATTTACGTCGAAGGGTACGCGCGCGACAAGGAGACCGCACAGTGATCGTTTCGAGTGGAACCAAGAAGCCGAAGATCCATTCCAGCGCGTACGTCGCGCCGACCGCTATCATCTCCGGTGACGTCACGGTGGGTGCCGACTGCGCCGTGCTCCATGGTGCGGTGATCGTTTCTGAGGGCGCGCCGGTCACCCTCGGGAGGGAGACCGTCGTCATGGAGAACGCGGTGCTCAAAGGCAGCGGCGGCAGCGCGCTTGCGTTTCCGCTCGTCGTGGGCGACCGCTGCATCGTCGGCCCCCACAGCTATGTCGTGGGGGCGACGATTGGGAACGGATGCTTCATCGCCGGCGGATCGCGCATCTCCAACGGCGCAAAGCTGGAAGACGGCAAGAGCGTCCCGCCCGTAACGGACAAAGGCTTCTTCGAGGACGTTTTCAACGTCGAGGCTGGTAAGGACGCCGCCGCCCGCGCCGCGCAAACGTACGCAAAATTCTTGCGCAAAGCGCACGCGCAGGATAAGCCGCTCGACGAGCACCGCACCGCGGCGCCGCCGCGCCGATCCGGCGAGGAACCGCCGCCCACGCAAGTTGCCGAAGTCGATAAAGTCGTCGACGTCATGATGCTCGAGCTGGAAGAGATGGAGCACCGGCGGCAGGAAGCGATCAAACGGCAAAAAGGAAAATGAACCTGGAGCCGTACGTCGAGTTTGCGCGCAAAGCGTTTGCGCGCGAGGCGACCTATCGCATGGAAGTGCTCACCGAAATCGGCTCCTTGGTGCTGCGCGTCTATATCCTACGCTCGCTGTGGACGGCTCTCTACGCGCAGAACGTCGCGCCGATCGACTTGCCGCTGCACGGGATGATCACGTACGCGACGGTGGCTATGCTGATGTCGCTCGTGCTCGAGGTTGACGGCACGCGCATGATTCGCGAACGCATACGCGAGGGCAGCATCGCGACGGACCTGATGAAACCGATCAGTTTGCCGCTCTACTTCTTCAGCGACGGAATAGGGCAGACGCTGCTCCATGCGGTGCTGGTGATTCCGTCGCTGCTGTGCGCGCTGCTGCTGGTTCACGTCGACGTGCCGCCGCCGGCAACGTTTGCGGCCTTCGCGCTCGCGTTTCTCATCGGTTACTGCGTCAACTTCTTCCTCAACTTCTTGATGAATTGTATCGCGTTTTGGACGCTCGAAACGTTTGCGATTCAGCTCATCGTACGCTGGACGTCGGACTTGCTCTCAGGGCAGATCATCCCGTTGACGTTCTTTCCCGGAGTGCTCGGACGCATCGTTTTCGCGCTGCCGTTTGCGGCCATCTACTCGACGCCGCTGCTGATCTACGTCGGCATCATCCCGCCGTCGCAGTGGGTCGCGAGTTTTGCCGTCCAGTTGATGTGGCTAGCGCTCTTCGCGGGGCTGTCGGCAATCGCGTGGCGGTCCGCACAGCGAAAAGTCGTCATCCAAGGCGGGTAGGGCTACTCGACGAACGCCTCGTCGACGTAGCACCAGCGCCACGACTCACCGGGCTGGAACGACCGAATTACCGGGTGTTTAACCGCGTGGAAGTGTTTGGTGGCGTGCTTGTTCTTTGACGAATCGCAGCAGCCGACGTGACCGCACTCGAGGCACAGACGAAGGTGGACCCACGTATCGCCGCTCTTGAGGCATTCCTCGCAGCCCGCCGGGGTGTTCGGCGCCGGATTGCCGGCGCGCGCTATATGTTGGCACTCCATGGAAACAAAACGGTTCGCCGCCCCGTACAGAAGCCATGTATCGATCTTCCATCGCCCTTGCGGCATTGGCCGCCGTCCTGTATGCCTTGCCGGCCGCGGCGCAAAGCGCAAACGGAGCTTCCGGACTCGCACGAACGGTCGCGCAGGCGCAAAACGCCATCGGTATCGCGGCCCTGCGCCGCGGCGGCACCCTCGCTCTCGAGGAGACCGTTTCGAGCAACGGGCTAAGCGGCACCGGCACGTCGGCGGGTGCGATCGGCGGCATCCGCTTTTCCGAGCGCAACTCGACGCCGCCTGTGGTACAAGCCGACGGCTACGACGGCACGTCGGCGTGGAATCAGGATCAATCCGGCCTCGTCTGGGTGGACGGCAGCGTGCTGGGAATGTCGCAAGAGATCGATCAAGCGTACGCCTTCAACGAAACGCTTTTCACGCCGCACGCCGGGGGTGCGTCGCTAGCATGGAGCGGTACGAAAACCGACCGCGGCCGCAGTTACGCCGTGGTCACCGTTACGCCCCCGCATTCGCAGCTCCCAATGGACGTTTGGATCGATGCGGCATCCCATCTGCCGGCGCGCTTCGTCATCGCTGCCGGACCGCTCGTCAACACCGTCACGCTCTCCGACTACCGGCGGGTTGACGGCCTCATGGTCGCGTACCGCGTGCACGTGGAAACGAGCACCGGGAACGCGAGCGACGTGACGGTCACGTCGGCGAAGATCGGCTCGGACGACGTGGCGCTCGCGAAGCCGGCGTCGAGCGTCCACGATTTTTCGATGAACGGCGGCCGCACGTCGACGACGCTTCCGATCGACCTCATCGACAACCACGTCTATCTCGACGTGATGCTGAACGGCAAGGGTCCGTACCGTTTCGTTTTCGATACCGGCGGAAGCAACGTCATCGATCCGGCCGTCGCGGCGGAAATCGGGGCGAAGGGTGCCGGCTCGCTCCAAGGTTCCGGCGCGGGGTCGGCAACCGAATCGTTCAGTTTTGCGACCGTAGATTCGCTCCAAGTGGGCGACGCAACACTGCGCGATCAGGTCTTTGCAGTCGGTCCGGTACGGCAAGGCTTCGGCGTCGCCGCCGGCCAGCGCGTGGACGGGCTCATCGGCTTTGAGGTGTTAGCGCGGTACGTGACGACGTTCGACTATGGGAAGCACGCGGTCACGCTGCAAATGCCCGGCGCTTCGCCGCCGGCAGGCGCCGCCGTCATGCCGTTCTTCTTCGGCTCGACGCAACCGCAGTTTGCTTGCACGATCGACGGCATCGCTACGTCGTGCGCGGTCGATACGGGCGCGCGGAATACGATCACGCTGCTCGCCCCCTTCGTAGCCGCGCATCCGCAGGTCGTTCCGGCTTCGCACAGCGCCGAAGGCGTGGGCGGGTTCGGCGTGGGCGGCGGCGACCGCGGCGTCTTGGGACGCCTCTCGTCTCTGCAGTTCTCGCAGTTTACGCTGCACGATTTGATCGCCGAGTACTCCGAACAGAAGGAAGGCTTCTTCGCTTCGCCGTTCCTCGCCGCCAACGTCGGCGGCGGCGTCTGGAAGCGCTTCGCGGTGACGTTCGATTACGTCAAGCGGACGATGGCGCTGCAGCCCAATGCGGCCTACGATACGCGCGACGCTTACGAACGCGCCGGCTTATTTCTCATCACTACCGGCGGCAAGATCGTCGTCTACGACGTGCGGCCCGGCACGCCGGCCGCCGCGGCGGGACTCGTAAAGGGCGACACGCTCGTGTCGATCGACGGGGTGCCTCCCGCGTCGTTGCAACAAGCTCGCGAAGCCCTCAATGGCGCGGCAGGAACGGTTCTGCACTTGCAGGTCGCCGGCAAAACGGGAACCGCTCGCGCCGTGACGATGACGCTGCGCGATTGGGTGTAACTCACGGCACGCCGTACCGTTTTTCGATCGTCTCCGGTGCCGTGTGAACGACCGGTTGACCGTGCATCGCCGCGCGGATCGCGGCAATCTCCGCCGCGCTAATACCGTCGCCTTCGGTGGCCGACGTCATCTGACCGCCGTTGACCCACGCGAAATGGGCGTATTTCGTTAGCGATACTTTTCCGCCCGGTAGATCCTCCGCGTCCCACATGTATTTCGGCGGCACGCCCGTGCGCGCGTCGTCCTCTTCCGCCCACAGGGAGAACTCGCGGCCGCGCGAGCGCCGGTACTCGAAACTCAAAGCCGGCGATCCTTTCGCCCACGACTTCGTCGATTTGTCGTATACCAGCACCGGCACGGTTTCGATGGCGGTCAGCGCCGCGTCCGCGGGAACGCCCACCGGCGGAACGATGGCAAACCGTACCTTCGCCTGCGCCGCGGCGAGCGACACGCGTTCGAACGAAAGCTGCCGTTCCAACGTCTCGGGCGGTGGCGGCGGTGGAGTCCACGTCGAGTGCTGGTGGAAAAAACGATCCGCTGCGGCGCCGCTCTCGAACACGAAACGTTCGAACACTGCTAGCGACGCCCGGGGCAACAGTGCGCACGTCAACACAAGTGCGGCCGCAGCCGCTACGGCGAACCGGAGATAGGGCCGGCTGCGCGGTGCAAACGCGCGCGTCCCTTCAGGGGGCACAACCGAGGCGCGAGCCAGAATTGCGGCGAGCGGCACCGGAGGGACGGCGATTGTCGACAACATGGTCTCGAAAGCACTAGCGATTCGATTTTCAGCGAGCATTCGAAAGCACCTCATTGGGAAGCGGCGTCTCCGCGACGGCGAGCGCCCTGCGCAGGGCGCGGCGCGCCAGCATGATATGGAAGCGGATCGTCGACGGCGGTAAGCCGGTCGCCCGTGCGATGTCCGAGCTGCGCAGACCCGCGTAATAATGCAGCAGCACCACGGCGCGCTGGTGCAGCGGAAGTGCGGCGAGCGCGTTATCGAGATCGATTGCTGCGGCCGCATCGGTCGTGGCGGCGGTATCCGTCGCTCCGTCCACGGACTGCACCGGCGGACGCCGGCGCGCGATGGTCACCGCCGCGTTGACGACGATCCGGTAGGTCCATGCCTCGAACGCCGCGGCGTTTCTTAGTGCCGCGAGCGATCCCGCAATCGTCGCGCAGGCGTCTTGCGCGGCATCTTCGGCCAAGCCACGGTCGCGCAGCACTGCCAACGCGATGCGGTACGCTTCGGGCCAGATCGATTCGATCAGCCGTTCCAGCGCCGCCCGGTCCGTCCGGGCGGCAGCGACCAGCGAAAGGTCGGTCCGTAGGGGCATATCCTAAAGACGCGGCGGATCGGCAAAGTGTTGGTGGATCCTGCCGAGCAGCAAATGGTAGTAGAGCATGCCGCGAACCGGACCGAGCACCTCGAGCACGAAGTCGAGATCGACCGCGCCGCCCGCAAGCACCGCGAGACTGCGCGCGACGCCCGAGTCGCGCATGGGAAACGTATCGAGCCGCCCGAGTCCGCGCAGCAGAATCACGGCCGCGCTCCACGGGCCGACGCCGCGCACCGCCGTGAGGGCTTGCGCCGCCTCAGGCGTCGGAAGCGCTTCTATTGCCGCCGCGTCGATCGTCCCGCCGGCGAAGGCGGCCGCGGCCGAACGCAGATGCTCGATTTTGTTGCGCGATAGACCCGATGCGCGCAAGACGTCTTCGGGCGCATCCAGCCAATATCGCGGACCCGGAAACGGGATACAGCGTACGCCCGCCCTTTCGACGGGGTTTCCGAGCGCTTCGATTGCGCGGCGCATGATCGCGCCTGCGGCGTGAATCGAAATCTGCTGGAAGACGATCGCGTGAGCGCACGCTTCCCAAAGGCTGGCGTATCTCGGCGGCTTCACGCCGGCGAAGCGCTTGGCCAAACGATGCAGCCATTCGATACGCGCGCTGCGCTCGTACCACGCGTTTAAGTCGACCTGCGTTCCGAGCATTCGGGCGGCCACCGCGACGAAACGTTCCGCACGCCGCCCGCTCGTTCGTACTTCGATCGACGTTTCGTCGTATTGGCGAACGGCGAGCAGCGCGGCGCCGCTAGCGTCTTCGAACGCGCGATAATACGTTCCGTCGGGAGCGACGACGTCGACCGCGTTGGCCGCCAGCCGGCGCAACGCGTCCGACGTGAAGTCTAAGCGAAACGGGCGCTTTACCGGAAGGAGGATTCGCTTCCCGGAAGTCACAGTTGGCCTTCGAAGAGATGCTGACGGCGTACTTGCAATACTGGCGGATCAACGTGCTCACGATGCTCGAGTATCGCGCCAACTTCTTTATGTGGTTCGGTTTTACGATTATTTATCACGGCGTAGCGCTCGCCGCGCTCTACGTGACGATGCGGCAGTTCCCGTCGATGAACGGCTGGGACTTTCGTCAAATGTTCTTTCTTTACGCGCTGTGGATGACGGGACACGAGCTGCATAACGCACTCTTCTTCAACGTCGTCACCGTCCCCGACTATATCCGCGAAGGCCGCTTCGACCGCTTCTTGGTACGGCCCCTGGATACGCTGTTCCAAGTTCTGACGGTACCGCAGCAAAACGTACCGGACGGGCTGTTCCTGGGAATCGTCACGCTGGCCGTCGCGACGGCCGCCGCCGGGGTTCACGTCGATTGGCTCTACGTGCTCTTCGTCCCGCCGATCGTCGCGGGCGGAGCGCTCATCGACCTGGGCATTTCGCTCGTCGTTGCGACGATTTCGTTCTGGTTCATTCGAGTGGACACGCTGCGATGGGTCGTAATGTCGCTGGAGCAGGATTTCACTCGCTATCCGATCAGCATTTACACGCGCGGCGTAAGGATCGTTTTGACGTACGTCCTGCCGTTTGCATTCATGAACTACTTTCCGGCCACGTTCTTCCTGCAAAAATCGGACTCGGGGATGCATCTCAATCCGCAGGTCGGCCTGCTGACGCCCGCCATCGGGTTGGCGTGGCTCGCAGTATCGTACGCGTTCTGGCGCGTCGGGCTGCGGCATTATCAAGGAACCGGTTCGTGAATCGCGGTGCTTTTTTGGCGGCCGGGGGTGCGTTCGCAGCGTCCTTCGACCTCGCTCGCCCCGCTCGCTGCGCTCAGGATGACGAGCTCGGCGTGCGTATCCGCAAGATTGCAAAGAATTTTCCCGGCGCGATCGGCGTCTACGCGCGCACGCTCGCACCCGGCGACCCCATAGCCGCCTACCGCGCGTACGAAAGCTTCCCCACGGCCTCGACGATCAAAGTCCTCATTATGACGACCGCCTTTTCGTTGGAAGAGGCCCAGCCGGGCACGCTGGAGCAAGAAATTCCGTTCGATCGCAGCGAGCTCATCGCCGGCTCGGACTTCATGAGCGATGCGGCAGACGGCCAGCGTTTTACCGTGCGCGAGCTGATAACGCCGATGATTCGCGTCAGCGACAATACGGCCGCCAACATGCTGATCGAACACTTCGGCGTGGATACGATCAACGGCATCGGCGCGGATGCGGGCCTGGCACAGACGCATTTGCAGCGCAAATTTCTCGACTGGTACGCCATCGTCCGTCACTCGCAGAACGTGTCGACGCCGGCGGACATGGCGCGTTTGCTGTATCTGATCGAAAGCGGAGCGCACGAAGGCACGCGCACGATCGTCTCGGCGCCGTATTGCCGAACCATGGTGAATATTATGCTCGGGCAAACCGACCGCGACGCGATTCCGGCCGCGCTGCCCGTTGGGACGCCCATCGCGAACAAAACCGGCGAAATCGACGGAACGCGCGACGACGTCGCCATCGTCGATCCGTACGGAACGTCGCCCCTGATTCTCACGGTGATGACGAAAGCGGCGTACGACTATGCGGCATCGTATGCCGCCATTCACGCGATCGCGCGCGACGTCTACGCCGCAGCGCGGTAACGTTCTTTAAGCCGGCGCGCGTTCGACGGCGAGTTTCTGCATCCGGTCGCCACGGCGCAGCGCGTCGAGCGCGTCGAATCCTTCGCTCATCTCGCCGAAGACGGTGTATTCGCCGTCGAGAAATCGCGCGTCTGCCAAGCAGATGTAGAACTGCGAGCCGGCACTATTCGGATCGCTCGCACGAGCCATCGCCAACGTGCCGCGCAGGTGCGGACGTGCGTTGAATTCCGCCTTCAAATGATACCCCGGTCCGCCCGTCCCGTTTCCGTCCGGATCGCCGCCCTGCACGACGAAACCCGGCTCGACGCGGTGAAACGTCAGCCCGTCGTAAAATCCGCTCTTGGCTAGCTTCAAGAACGCCGCCGAATGCATCGGTGCATCGTCGGGAAAGAGCTTGACGACGATATCGCCTTTGTCGGTCGTAATGCGGATCTGCGACGTGCGCGCCTCCTCGGAATACGCAGGCAGCTCCTCGGTTTGCGGTGGTGTCGGCATCACTTACTCCTGTCGGCACAAAGGAAGTCCGAAAGCCTCGTCGCTCGCGATGACGCGTTCCTTCTCAAGCCGGCTGAGCGCCTTAAAGCGGGCCTCGTGGGATTTGGCGGCGACGTACGATGCCGGATGCCACCAGACCAGCAGACGGACCGGCAGCCGGCTTCGCGTATAGCGCGAGCCCGTACCGCGCCGGTGAGCGGCCAGGCGACGCTCCAGATTGGTCGTGGCACCGCAATACCAAGACCCGTCGGCGCACGCCAGTACGTAGACGGCAGGCCGATCCTTCGGTTTGAGACCCCCTCGTTGCGGTAGAATCTCAGCGACCCTCATGAGCAGCAAACTCAGTAATGGAAAAGGAACCGCAGCCCTCGCCTCATTCAGCCTGCAACTCATGATTCCGCCGTTACCGCGGTACGTGCGATCGGCTCGAGGGGCATTGCGCGCGTTCGGCAGCTACCATCACGTCGCCGATCGCGACCTCGAAAACCTCACGTTCGCCCTCGGGGAAGCTCTGGCCAACGCCATCGAGCACGCCGAGACGCAAAGCGACATCGCCGTCGGATTCCGGGTCGACGACGGTTCGATCGTGGCTACCGTCAGCGACCGCGGACGCGGGTTGGACGAGCCACCCCAAAAGACCGTGCCGCTGCCGCCCGACTTCACGGAGACCGGCCGCGGATTTGCGATTATCGCGCGCTGCACCGATTTCTACGATGTCCGTACCGTACCGGGCGGGGGCACGGTCGTCACCATGGGCCGTTACCGCTCTCGTTGAACGACGGGAGCATGCGTCTCCCTCTCGCTTGTCTGGCGATCCTGTCGCTGAGCGCGGCCGCGCCCGCGACGTACCCGCCGATTGCGTCGATGGTCTCTGCCGTCGATGCAACGCGGTTGCAGCGCACCGACGAAACGCTCGTCGCGTTCGGAACGCGAAACGATTTTTCCGAAACGTCGTCGACCGCGACCCACGGCGTTTTTGGGGCGCGCGATTGGATCGTCGCCCAGTTCCACACGATCGCGGCCTCGAGCGGCGGTCGCATGAGCGTTACGCTCGATACGTACGTGCAGCCGAAGACGCCGCGCACGCCGCGAGCCGTAACCGAATCGAGCGTGATCGCGACGCTGCGCGGCGACGATTCCAGCCGTCTTTACATCATGTCCAGCCACTACGACGACTGCGACGGCCATTGCACCGACGGCGCCGGCGTCGCTCCCGGTGCCGACGATAACGGTTCGGGCGTTGCCGCGGTTCTCGAAGCCGCGCGCGTCATGGCGGCAACGCCGTTTCGCGGCACGATTGTCTTCGCGTGCTTCGACGGGGAAGAGTTAGGGCTGTGGGGTTCCGATCACTACGCCCGCGAACTCGCCAAAGCGGGCGCCCCCGTGCTCGCCGTGCTCAACAACGACATCATCGCGAACTCGACCGGCGGCGACGGATCGCACGAACCGGACGTCATCCGCGTCTTCAGTCAAGCGATTCCCGCCGGTGCGAGGATCGACCGCACGAATCTCGTCGGCTCTGAAAACGACTCGCCCTCGCGCGAACTATCGCGATTCGTCGCCGAAACCGTCCCGGCGTACGTGCCGGATTTTACGGTGCGCCAGATCTTCCGTGCCGACAGGTTTCTGCGCGGCGGAGATCAGGAGTCGTTCCAGGACGCCGGTTTTGCAGCCGCAATCCGATTCGTCGAAGCGCACGAGAACTTCGCGCACCAGCATCAAGACGTTCGTATTGCCGGCGGCATACAGTACGGCGATTTACCGCAATTCAACGACTGGCAGTATTTGGCTCGCGCAACTGCGGCGAACGTTGCCGCGCTGGCAACGCTCGCGCTGGGGCCCGCACCGCCTAGCCAGGTGACGCTCGTCACCGACAAGCTCGGATACGACTCGACCCTGCGCTGGAAGCCCGCTTCCGGAGCCGTCTCGTACGAGATCGTTTGGCGGGCCACCGGCGCGCCGCAGTGGGAGCACGCGCAAGACGCCGGCAACGCAACCGAAGCAACGGTCAAGGTGAGCAAGGACGACTTCGTCTTGGGCGTACGCAGCGTCGATGCCAACGGCCTCCGCAGCCCCGCCGTCTACCCAACGGCCGCGCGAACTTAAGCCGTGCGGTCGACGCGCGGCGTGCGGAAATAACTCGCAATCAGCTGCGGCAGCAGGGCGGCTGGGTTGTAGCCGAGCGCGCGCACGATGAGGCACGCCTCGGCCGCGTCGTTGCACGGCGGCTGGCTCAGTAAGAAACTGGTGAACTGCGACGGTCCGCTAAAGCTCGCGCGGAGAGCGGCGGCGAAAATGAGCGCCGAATGCTCTCCGTGGCGGGCGACGAAGCGCTTGATCTTCGGCGCCTGGCGGCGCAGGGATTCGAGTTCGTCGGGTGCGAGCGGGCGCTGCATAACGGTTGTTCATAATTACCCAACCGCTAAGCGGCAACCGGTCGTCAGGGTTTGACCAGCGGATTCTTTTCGGCAAACGCACCGTCGGGATTCGGCTTGACCCACACGATCAAATCCCAGACGGCCGGAAAGTTAAACACGGTCACGACGTCCGAAGCGCTCTTGACCTTTCCGAGTTTTACCAGGGTCGCCGCCTGCGGATCGGTGAGACTGCCGCCCGCGTTCAACCACACGTCGTCGGCCATGTACTGGTCGTAGGTCACCTTCCCGGTCGCCGGATCGCGCGTCACCCAGTGGAGATGCCGGTCGAATTCCCACCAGCGTCCGGGGTTAATGCCCCACAGATTCGGCCGGGCGTTATCCACTTTGAGCACCGAGAAGTCGGCGCCCAGCAGATTGCCGTGCTTATCGTACCAGAGCTGGCTCGGGTGTTTGGCGTCGGCGGATTGCCATTGGCGATCGGCGTAACTGATCGCTCCGGTCGAATCCTCACCGGTATAGCGGACGTAGCCCGCCTTCTCTGCATCGGCTGCCGTGGGAAAGCGCTTCGGCAGATCGGCTTGGATTGCGGCGACGAATGCCTTCTCTTTGGCATTGAGGGGTCCGGTGTACGTCGGCTCTTGAAACGAGGGGTTCTCACCCGCGAACGCAACGCCGGCGGCCGCCAAGAACGCGGCGGCGAAAAGAACGGTTTTCTTCATGGAACGATTGTACGCGCGAGTGGCTCGCAACCGTTTCAAAAAGCTATCAAGATAAAGAATTATCAACGCCGCAGGCGTTGCCGGTGGAACTGCGCGGCGCTATTCTCAGAGCGTGAATCGTCGGACCCGGAAAACACTCTTCGGCGCGGAACGTCTAACAGATATGGTCCGAAGCGGTACAGGTAACTGGATTTTACGTCATTTGATATTGGCGGCCGCCGCGTTGACGTTGGCCGCGGCCACGCAAAAGCCGGCGCTCGTTACGGCGCTCGATACGAGCGCTCAATCGTATTACAACGACGTCGTGGCCATTTCGAAGTTGACGGGCCGCGACACGGCGATGGACTACTACCAGCGCTTGATCGAGGACGAAGATCTGGTCGGCTCTGCGGCGCCGAGCGACTATACCGAATCGATGTGGGATCACTCCGTTTCCACGATCGTCCGGCTGGACTTAGACGTCGCGAATCAACTCGTGAAGCGATCCTTTCGGCCGATGGCTTCGATTCGCGGACTGGAAGAAACGTTCGTGCAGTCGTCCAAGGACGGCACGATGCAGCCGGTCGCGGTGTACGTTCCGGCGAGCTACGTGCCCGGAAAACCCGCTCCGCTCGTGGTGTTTCTGCACGGGCGCCCGCAATCCGAATCGCAGTTGCTCGCGCCGCAGTTCGTCGGCGATCTCGCCGAGCGCACGGGAACGATCGTCGTCGCTCCCTACGGTCGCGCGTATTACGATTTCATAGGAACCGAGAGCGACGTCTACGACGCATACGACGCCGCGCTCAAAGCCTTCTCGATCGATCCTCGCAAGCGCTATCTGGCGGGCTATTCCATGGGCGGCTTCTCCGTTTTCGGGGTCGCGCCGGTGCATCCCGACGATTGGAGCGCGGTCATGTGCATCGCCGGCTCGCTGCTGGGCTCGCGCGCTAACCGCGTCGTTTCAACGCTATCGAAGACGCCGTTCTACGTGCTGACCGGCAGCGCCGACGACAGTATTCCAACGCAATATCCGACGGCAACGGCGGCGTTCTTGCGCGATCAGGGACTCCCGGTGACGTTTTACTCGCTGCCCGGCGGGAAGCACCGGCTCTTTACGCTGCTTCCGATCCTTACCGAAGCCTGGGACGACATGCACCACGGCATCGTACGTTCGCCGGTGCAGCTGACCACCGGGCTCATGCTTCCGGGCGCGCAACCCAGTACCAACCTCAAGCCTTAGTTGAAAGCCCGCGCAGCCGGGCTATAATCGAGGTATGACGCACGCGCCGGCCGCGATCGTCGAACGGCACGCTTACGTTGCCGATGCGGCAACCGGAGCTGTGTTGCGTTTTCCGTTGCAGGCAGACGCGCTGGCACCGCGCCCCGACGCGATCCTGAGAGGCTTGAGCGATCCGCGTGGAGTCGCAATCGGACCGAATGGAAACGTCTACGTCGTCGAGCGCGGAACCCAGCGCGTGGTGGTCTATCCACGGGTCCCAAATTCCGCTAGCCGGCCTATCGCCGTGCTGCCGATTCCGCATGCGGCGGGCGTCGGCGCGATCGCCGTCGATGCGAGCGGCTACGCCTACGCGGGTTGGACGCAAGTGTGTACGACGGAAGGCTTCTCGTGCGGATTTGCAACCGTCTATTCGCCGTTGCCGCACGTGCGACCGATTGCCACCCTGAGTTTCGGCGGCGGAGGAGGCGGCCCGTCGACGGCAGAGCCTCGCGCACTTCCCGTCAACGTCGAGCGATTTCTCGCTGCGGCGGCCGGGGGCGCCACTCCCGTCGTTTACGACGATGCGCCGCGCGTAGGAGCGGCGTACTTTACGTTTTGCGGTGCGGTGAATACCACCGGTGTCGCCTGGGGCCCACAGCGCACGCTCTACGAGGCCGACGCAGGGGGGATTCAGCCGAAGACTGCATCGCAGGTCGTCGTGGTTCCGGATTACCGGCGCGGCAAAACGAGTAACTGTCCGAACTTCTACACGATAACGTCGTCGACGCTGCCGCTGCGCGCACCGCGCGGCATCGCAACGTTTGACGGCCTCCTGTACGTGACGAGCGCGTACGAACCGCGCACGGGCGGCGCGGCCGTGTTCTCGTTCAATCCCTCGATCGCCGGACGTCAAGTACCGAGAGAGGTCGTAACCGGCGACGCCTCGATGCTGCGCAACCCGCAGGGAATCGCAATCGGCCCCTAGTTCCGCAATAGCCGGCGATAAAGAAAGCGGCGCCCGATGGCTCGAGCGCCGCGCCTTGAGAAACGAACCGCGAATCGTTATGGATTCGAGGGCGTTTGCGGATTGCCGGCGAGCGGCGCGAACGGTTGCAGCGCGTATTGCGCGGCGTACGGCGTGCCGTTGCCGACGACGAAGTTATATCCCCGGTGCGACGGATAACCGTTGTTACCCGGGATATTGTTGTGGAAGACCGGACCGTTTCCGACGCTTCCGAAGGCCGCCAACCCGTAGATCAAATAGTTGACGTTTCCGGCGCGTCCGCCCAGCGTTTGATCTTGAATGGCTTGCAGCCCGGCAAACTCGGGCGACGAGCCGCTCGTACCGATCAAGAGATAGAGACCGCCTCCCAACGCGGTGACGAAAGCGCTGCGCTGGGATGCGATCGCGCTGGTCCCGCACGGCGGAGCCGAACCCACCGGACATCCACCCATCATCATGGCGATATCCGGCACGGCGCGCGTACTCGCTCCCGTGTGTACGAAGTACTGGTACAGCGGTTTCGGCCAAAGCACGCTGACGCCGCCGCCCGAACCCCAGAGCGCGCCGTTTGCGAACCCTTGACCCGGTGCGAACTGATCCGCGTACGCATTCTCGCTCACGTACGTCGATTGGAGAGATTTGGGAATCGACGACGTCACCAAATTGGTGCCGCCGACGCCGGTGACGTTGGGGTCGTCCGCCCACGCGGAAACGCCGAAGACAGCGTTGGCTCCCGTGGTGTCGGTACAATCGCCGCCTTGCGCGCCGTTGTCGCCCGACGACTCGACGAACGTGATTCCCTGCGAGTTTCCTTGCAGGAAGAGATCGTGGAACATCTTCAGGAGGTATGTGAAGTCTTGGCCGTTGTTGTAGCTGGCCAAGAAGAACAACTCGCACAATCCGAACGACGTACTGACGACGTCGGCCTGGTTGTCTTCATTAATCGCCGTGTACATGTCGACGAACGACGGGGTGAACGTCGCGTCGGGCGCCTCGTAGACCATGACGGTCGCACCGGGCGCCGATCCGGCCGACTGCTGGACGTCGAGCGATACTTCGTCGGAGAAGCCGCTGTTGATGTTGAACGGCGGCGATCCGCCGTCGACCGGGCGCCGAACGATATTCGGTACCGCGAGGCCTTCGTGTCCGAAATACGCCGCCACGTCGGAGTCGAGAAAATCGCTGGCGGCAACCACGGCGATGGTGCGCCCCGCACCGTTGGCGCTCGTATACGACGGATACGCATAGGCCTGTTTGAGGTCGTCAAACCAATAGAATGGGGCGTTCGGGCCGTAACGGTTGTCCGGGCCGGCCGGCGCCTTGCCCAGCATGAGGTGCATCGTTTTGGCGAGCGGTACCGGCGCGAACGCCGCAACCTGCGCGTGCACGCGTGCGAGTTCCGCGGGCAGCGTTGGGGCGCGGTCGGACGCCAGCGGAACGATTCCGTGCAACCCGCTCGCATTCGAACGTTCGCGGAGATGCAAGCGAAAAACGTTTTCGACCGTTTGGCGCGGAGCGTCGGCCACGACGCCCTGCGAGGTGACCGTCGTCTTGAAGCCGTCGCGCCGGAGCGCGCGAGCCGCGGCTTCCAGATCCGCCGATGCCGGACCGTATTGCGCGCGGAACTGCGCGACGGTCAAAAAGTGGTGGTAGAGCGGCGATTTCCTGTCGCTCTGCTGCGCGACGAGCCGTTCCAGCTCCGTACGATTGCGCAGCGGCAGGTGCACGTACGTGCGAACTCCTTGCGGAGCGGCTCGCAGCGTCGAAAACGACGGCGCGATTCTTTCGTTCGACGCCGGAGCGTTCGACGACGGAAGCACGTTTGCACCGCTAAGACCGCCGCCGGCCTGACAGCCGGTCACAGCGATCGCTAAAATGAAAGCGGACGCTCGAGAGAGGCGAGTTGGCATTCGGGAAACCTCATTTCACAGAGTGCAAAAGAGGCGCACACAGTTACGCGTCCGCCGCAACGATCCTGTTTGGTATTCCACGCAGCAAGCGGGCGGTTTTCGGCTACGCGGCCGCCTCGTAGACCGCGTCGATCGCGTGCGGATCGACGGGCAATGCGGGATCTTCGTAGCCTTTTGCGATCGCAGCCGGCGTCGAGGTGTCGGGTGCGTACTTCAGGACGTGGTTCATCCCATCGACGACCACCAGTTTTGCGGAGATATTGGTGCGCTGCAGCGCGCGGGCGTCGTCCATCGTGATCTGCACGTCGGCGGTGCCTTGCACGATGGTTGACGGGACCCTCAGCTTCGCGAACTCCACTGCAGGATCGTACTTGAACCAGGAGATGAGATACGGCTGCACCGACGTGCGAAAGAGCGCGTCGAGCTCCGGCGGCGGATCGCTTACCGTGTGTCCGGCCGCCAGTTGGGCGATGACGGCATCCGATTCGGCTGAAAACTGGGGAGCGTTGCGGGCGATTTGTTCGCGCAGCACGACCGGCGCCGGCCGGCCCGCGCCCTCGAGGCTAACGAAGGCGTCGCCTTTGGCTCGCTGCAGCGCGAGCATCCCGAGCAGCGAGCCTTCGCTGTGCCCGGCGACGACGATTTTCGACATGCGCCCGTCGGCCCGAAGCCAGCGAATCCACGCGGCAGCGTCGTCGGCGAGCGTTTCAAAGCGCACATCGCTCTCGGACAGGCCCGACATCGCGCTCTTGCCGATGCCCCGCTTGTCGTAACGCAGCGACCCCACGCCGCGCTGCGCGAGCGCCTCCGCAAGCAATCCGTAGGCGTTCGCTCCGATCCCCAACGAGTTGTTCCCGTTGCGGTCGGTCGGCCCGGAACCGGCCACGATCAAGACGACCGGCGGCAACATCTTGGACGGGATCACCAAGGTTCCCATAATCGTCCCGGTCGGTGTGGAAAGCGCGATATCGGCTTCGGACGCGCGCACCGGGCGAACTGTGAAGCCGGCCGAAACTGCGCCTGCAGCCGCCGCTAGGAACGTCGTGCGTTTCAATGTTTGATGACGGTTTCGTGCAGCCCGGGCGACACACCGCTGAGCAACCCGTAGATTATCCCGACGATCATGAGAACGACGACGTAGGCAATCGGCAGCAGCGGCAGGCCGGCGACGACCAGCTGGCCCAGCGACGGGGAGATCGCCGAGCGCCGCTTTTGAAACGGAAACGCGATCCACGATCCTACGATCGCAACCAGGCATAACAAGGGGAAAGAAACGATGATCAGCGCGTTGATCCAGGCCACCGGATTTTCCATCGATCCGGGCGCATCGAACATCATCCCGGAGAGTGCCGCGCCGACCAATCCGGGGAAAAACGCGAGTCCCCAGACGACGCTCGCAAGGATCGCGAGAAATGGCTTGGGCTCCGGCTTATCGGTCACGAGTCCACCGACCGCACGATGGCATCCAGCGTCGCGTTTACGTCCTCTTCGGTGTGAGCGGTCGACACGAACATCACCTCGTTCTGCGAAGGCGGCAGTAAGATTCCGCGGTCAAGCATCTCGCGATAATAGCGCGCGTACGCGGCTTTGTCGGCGGCGAGCGCGTCGTCGTAATTGCGATTCGCCGCTCCGGCACGGAATTTGAAATCGACGATCGATTCACGCTGCACCACCGCATACGGAAGGTTCCGCTCGGTAAAGATCGCGCGAATTCCGTCTGCAAGGCGCCGCGCCAGGCTGTCCAGATACGCGTAATATTCGGGATGCGATTCGAGTAAATCGAGGACGCGATGAGCCATCCCGACGCAGAACGGATTGCCGCCGTGCGTACCGCCGGTAAAGGCAGCTCCGTCCGGCGCGAGCACGCCCATCACGTCTTCGCGCCCGCCGAAGGCGGCAATCGGCGTACCGCCGCCCATAATCTTTCCCAGCGCAGTCAAGTCGGGCGCCACGGCGGCACGTCCTTGAGCGCCGCTCAACCCGAAGCGCAGCCAGGTGATCACTTCGTCGAAAATCAAGAGCGCGCCGCAACGGTCCGCGCGCTCGCGCAATCCTTCTAAGAATCCGGGCTGCGGTGCGACGTACCCCATGTTCGCAACGATGGGTTCGACGGCAATAGCTGCGACGTCGTCTGCGTGCTCGCGCAAGAATGCATCGACCGAGCCGAGGTCGTTATAGCGGACCACCGCGACGTCGCGTACGACGCCGCCGGGAATGCCGCTCGCGGCCGAATCGGTCGTGTGCGCGGAAGCGCCCGCATCGAGCAGCGCGAGGTCGAAGTGACCGTGATAGTTGCCGGCAAACTTCAGCACGCGGTTGCGGCGCGTGAAGGCGCGCGCCACCCTGATCGCGCTCATCATCGCTTC
This sequence comes from Vulcanimicrobiota bacterium, assembly GCA_019236975.1. Classification (GTDB taxonomy): domain Bacteria; phylum Vulcanimicrobiota; class Vulcanimicrobiia; order Vulcanimicrobiales; family Vulcanimicrobiaceae; genus JAFAHZ01. Next base: position 21,058 of record JAFAHZ010000056.1, read on the forward strand.
GGTCCCCGTCGTGACGAAACGCATGCGCTGCATCGACGGGAGATGTCGGCGGACGCGTTCGGCGAGGCGCACTTCCTCGGCGTGCGTCGAACCCCAGACGAAACCGTGGCGCGCAAGGTCGTCGAGCCCGGCAACGAGCGCGGGATGGGTATGTCCGAAGAGCAGCGGGCCGTACGCCATGACGTAATCGACGTAGCGGCGGCCGTCCTCGTCGAACGCATAGGCGCCCCGAGCCGAAGATTGCACGAACATCGGCGCGCCGACGCCCCATCCGGAGCGAACCGGCGAGTCGCAGCCGCCGGCAAGCACGCCGCGCGCGCGCCGTTCAGTGCCTGATAGCGATTGCATCGAGCGCTTTTTCAACGTCGAACGGCAGCGCTATTGCTCCGTCAGCGATCGCCTGCAGGTTGCCGCCCCACGCGGCATCGAGCCGAACGTCGTCGGGCGGCGCCACCGCGAAGCGCGGCTTTCCGAGTTCGCGCGCAAATCGCAAGGTGTGCATCGCGCCCCCGCCGACCTCGGTGCAGACGAGCACGACGGCGCGTGCGTGCTGCGCTTGCAGGCGGTCGCGCTCGATCAAACCGTCCGGCGATACGGGCGTGCGGGGTTCCCGCAAGGTCGCAACGCCGCCGCCGTGCTCGACGATCGCGCGCTCGAGCTCTTCGTTTTCGGGTGGATCGGTGCACCCAAACCCGTATCCGACAAAAGCCGCAGTCGGCATGCCGGCAGCCAACGCTCCGCGATGCGCCATCGTGTCGATACCGTTCGCGAGGCCCGAAATCACCGGCTCGCCGAGCCGGCGCGCCAATTCGAACGCAAACACGCACGCCGCGTCGGGCGGCGTTCGGCTTCCAACGATCGCGACGCCCCCTTCGGGAAGGCGACCGAGCACGTGCATGGTGACCGGCGTTCGCTAGGGGATATCGCCGCCCTTCGACAAGGGGGACGGCGAGGATTGTCATGCCCCACATCGAGATCGAGATTTCCCCGCAAACCAACATCAGAGAATTGGTCGCCGCGCTTCCCATCGCCGCCGACGTGATGAACGCGTTCGGTTTGGGGTGCAGCGGGTGCGGCGTCAGCAAATACGAGACGATCGAACAGGGAGCCGCCGCTCACGGACTGCGCGTCGAACCGATTATCGCAGCGCTCGCGCAGGCTCGCCTCTCCGGATTCGTCCCGTCGATCGACAAGGAAGATCGCCGGCCGGTGCGCCGCGCGCCCGGCGAGTTTTCAGGGCGTGCGAAAATCGCGCACGTCGTCCCCGTGATGTCCGGCAAAGGCGGCGTGGGGAAATCGCTCGTGACGGCGCTTCTGGCAATCGGTCTGCGGCGCAAGCACATGCGCGTGGGCATTCTCGACGCCGACATCACGGGTCCGTCGATACCAAAGCTCTTCGGGCTACACGAGCCGCTGCTCGTCCAAGCCGATCCTAACGCTAAGACGCCGCAAGGGCAGCCGCTGCCGCTGATGGTGCCCGCCGTTTCGCGCAGCGCGATCGAAATTGTGAGCTCGAACCTGCTCACCGATAAAGAGGACACGGCGATGGTCTGGCGCGGACCGATCGTTTCGGGCGTCATCCGGCAGTTCTACGAGCAAGTCGTGTGGAGCGATCTCGATTATTTGCTCGTCGACTTGCCCCCCGGCACGTCCGATGCGCCGCTCACGGTACTGCAATCGCTCTCCATCGACGGCGTCGTTTTGGTGACGATGCCGCAAGCGCTAGCGACGATGATCGTACGTAAGGCGGCGAACTTAGTCCACCAGCTCAAGAAGCCGATTCTGGGCGTCGTCGAGAACATGTCGTACTTCGCGGCGCCCGATACGGGAAAACGTTACGAGATTTTCGGACCGTCGTACGCCGACCGGGTTGCCGAGTTGGCGGAGGCACCCGTTCTCGCACGCATTCCGATCGATCCCGAGAAAGCGCGTTTGGCCGACGAAGGACGCGTCGAGGAGATCGACGACCCGATCTGCGACGAGCTGGCCGAGCACCTGAGCGCCGCCATCGCGGCGCGCCCCAAACCCAAAGAGACGATCTCGATTATTTAATCGAAATCCGCGTGACATCGCAGCAATGTCTAGGCAATCATCTGGCGAAATGCCGGTTTTTACCGGTCGCTAGCGCTTGGCGACCACGTAAAGATCCTGGAGATTCCACCAGAAGTTCTCTTCGAGCAGAACGATCGGTGCCTGCACGTATTGCCACAACTGGCCGATGACGTATCCAGGCGCGACGTACATCGTGCCGTATTCTTGCTCGTTGAGGTCGAACTGCTCGCTGGCGGGGATGAAGATCGCCTTGTAGCGGTCGAGTAGCTCCGAATCGCGGCCGCCGCGGCCAAACGGTTTGCGGCCGCTTGCCGTAAAGATCAAAAATCCGCCGGGCTTGAGCTGCCGGTGCAACGCCGTGAGCCAACGTCCGAACGTCTTGTGCGGCATGTGCGTAAAGAACGACAGCGCAAAAACGACGTCGAACTGCCGCGGCGTTTCGAGCAGCTCCGGAACGATCGGCGAAATCACGCCGGATACGCCGAACTCGCTTTCGACAAAGCGGACCGCATCGGGGTGGACGTCGGCTGCAACGATTGTGGCCTTAGGAAAGCGATGCGGCAGAAAGCGCGTGACTCGGCCGTACCCGGACGCAAAATCCAGAATGCTCATCGCACTGTTCGACGCGAAGCCGAGCACTTTTTGCACGATGCCGCAGAAGTTGTCGGCGCACGAGTTCGCGTCGATGAAAAAGTCGATCGCCGCTTGCCGGGGATTGCCCTGGAACCGCGGATCGGCGATGGTTCGCTGCAGCATGAAGTCGTCAGGATGGACGGCGGGCGACACGCCGTACGGCGCCGCCGCTTCGCGGCAATACTCTTCGAACCGCTCCGGCAAAGTCACGGAACCTGCTTGGACGCTTTCTGGACGGACCCTGCGGCACAATCGAAGCATGAAAACGCTTCTCTACCGCGCGTCCGTCATCGCGTTCGCCGGGGCTCTCGCGATCGGCTGCGCGGCCGCGCCCCGCGGCGGATCGTATGGATCGGGCGATCCGAGCCTCGGCGCGCCCAACCCTGGCGGTGGCGCCGTCGATCCTTTCCTCGTCGACGGTCAGGCCGTACTGCACGCACTCGACGCCATTGCCGATCGGTCCGGCCGGCCATTGCGCATTACCTCGATTCAAGCGGACCGCGGGAATGGTCTCACCGTCGACGTGCAGGAGCCGAAGAATCACGTCGACGTCGATCGGTACGTCGTCGCCGTCGACGGCACGCTGAGCGGTCCCGAGCCGGTGAAGCTGATGTCGCTCGACGGCGGCCCCATCACGGCGGCGAGCGTCGACCGGCAAGCGTTCGATCCCGCCAAAATCGATTTCGCGCGTCTCACCCAAACGGCGAAGGACGCGATCGCCAAATCGCACTTCGACGACGCGCGCGTGAGCGAATGGGAAATCGACGGCGTCACTCCGGACGACAAGCGCTACATCTATCTCGAAGCCTCCCGCGGGCGACCGGTCGCTATCGTCAAACCGGACCTGACGATCGCCGACATGCGTTATTAGCGAACCGTGTACCGGGTACAACCCGACCGTGGCAGCACGACGCTGGTCGGGAAAAGTGACGCGGGAAAGCAACGCCCTCGACCTGCAAAAAGACGTCTTTACGTTAGGCGATCCCAAGGAAATCGCACGATCGCTCAAGCGTTCGGCCGAGCACAGCAAACGGCGAAAGAGCAGTCCGTACCGGTCGGCGATGTCGATGCTGACGTTCTACATCAACCGCGCCGGCAAGAATCTTCCGCGAAAACGCCTGAAGGTGCTCGAAAAGGCCAAGGACGAGCTTCGCGCGGAGTTCGGAAAGACGTAGCGAAATCCGAGCTGGGTGAAGGCTCGGTTCGACACGCTCATTGCCGTCAGCGCGCTTCTGATTGCCGCCGTCGCGCCGTCGTGAAATCGTAGCGTGGACGTCATTTCGGTGGTCGCGGCGCGCTACTGCCTGCGAGCGGACGCGCGGGCTTATCTCGAGCTGTGGGGCCTTTTCGCCGCGCTCGTCGGATGCGGCATTACCGTCCTGCTCCGGCGGCAGCGCGCGGCGCGATCGATTGCCGTCAGCCTCTTCGCACTCGCGTTGATGACGGCTGCGGTGACCGCGGCACTTTTCTACGCCTGTCATTCGACCGCTGCGGCGTCGCACGGCTTGGTCTTACCGACGTTACCGGCAAACTCGACCTGGCTGGAATGCATTACGAGCAACGCCTCGGGACTGGCGATCGATTGGATCGCGATCGTTCTCTCCGGCATTGCCGCAG
>JAFAHZ010000316.1 GCA_019236975.1 Vulcanimicrobiota bacterium
CTCAGACGAAGCGGGTAATATCTACTGCATCTGCCAGCCCGACGATCTGATCCTGCAGCTCTACTGCATCACCCAGTACGACGTGACGCACGGCGATCCAAAGCTCGTGCGGAGCTTCTACGGAATACTCGGCAACCTCGACACGCAGATTCCGTCGACGGTGCTGCACGTGGATCCGCATACCAAGAAGGTCTACGTCGGCATTTGGACGCCGGCGGCCGTCGTCGAGTATCCGTCGGACGCGCCATCAGGTCCCGCGCCGCGGCCAAACGTCATCGGCGGCACGCTCACGACGCTAGACTCCGTTCCCGCCGCCATCACGACCGATGCACGCGGACGCGTGTTCGTCGCGCAGAGGTCGGCAGTTGCGGTGTTTTCGGCCGGCGCAAGCGGCAACGTGCGCCCGGCACGCGTCCTGTCCGATCCTCAGCATCTCCGGTTTCTCGGACAAGCCTACGGCGATCTGCTGCAGATACGCTGAGCCGACGGCCGGACTTGCCTCCTCGCCAGAGGCTTCGAAACAACGCCGAGGTTTTTACTGCGAGCCGAGAGCTAGCGCTACGGGCTGATCGACGCCCTGGGTGATTTTGCGCGAGGGCGACGAGCCGCTGGGGCCAAACACGCCGATGGTGTCCAGACCCTCGACGTTGCCTTCGTAGAGATCGCCGGTAGCGTCGATGGCAAACGCCCAGGGCGCCTCGCCCTCGATCGTCCGTATCGGCGTGCCGTCGTTTGGGGCGTATTCCGCAATGGCGTTGCCGCCGACGTACAGATTACCGGAACGATCGAACGCGAGAACTCCGGGCGCGCCAAGGCCGGCGTTTGCGATCGTTCGTTTCGGTGACTTTTCACCCCGTGCATATTCAGTGACGGTGTCCGCCGAGAAGTTGGCGATGTAAAGGTCGCCCTTGGCATCGAGCGCCACTTCTTGTGGATAGTCGACGCCGTTGTTGATGTCGATACCCTTGGTAATGACGTAGGCCGGCGAACTCGCTCCAGCTTTGAAGACGGCGACGCAACCGCCCGGGAGCTCGCAGTTCTGCTCGGTACCGACGGCGTAGACGTAGCCGTTTCGCACGGCGATCGAGTTGGCGCCGTAACCGTGGGGATAGTTCAACCGCACCACTTGTTTGGGCGTGACGCGGCCCGGTCCGTAGACGATGAAGTAGCCGATGTCCGCCACGTAGAGGTCGCCCGCCGGATCGAAGGCCAGCGCGTTGGGCGGGAAGTGCAGTCCGCTTCGAATCGTGTGCCAAACCGATGTGCTCCGCGGCCTATAGACCGTTATCGACCCATTGCCGGACCCACCGATGTTGGCAACGTAGACGTTTCCCGTGGGATCGAGCGCGAGCGCTACGGGGTCGTCGATGCCGGCGGTGATGGTGCGCACCGGCGTCGAACCACCCGGGGCGTACACCGTGACCGAGCCTTTGCCGCTTTGGCCGCCGTCTTGGTTTAAGGCGTAGAGGTAGCCGCCTTTGTTACCAAACGGCGCGATCGCCGCGCTCTTGGTTGCAGCCTGCGGTACTGCCCCTTCGCCGCTCGTCGAACAGCCGGTCAGCAGCGACGACAAGCAAAGGGTGCCCGCGCACCAACGCGCCGCAATAACACCCGAAGTCCTCATAGTAACGCTGTGATTCGCGATGAGACGGTCCCTTTCCAGCCGTTCGGTTTAATTCAATGAACGGTGCACAGGGCACGGATCGACGTAGACATTTCGCCGAAGCGAACAATGCGTGCGAGATCTGGTTTTCTTCGGGGATTCGATGGAGCCGACGGCCGGACTTGAACCGGCGACCTATTGTTTACGAAACAATTGCTCTACCAACTGAGCTACGTCGGCACGGGAGGGCGCCGCCCCTCGTTCCACGGGCCGCCTTCGACCCCTGCTTTCGGAGCGTAGCGGCGGTTATTGCGGCGGCTCCCCGCGCTCGAGATCGGCGTCGTGGAACGTACCGCGCTTCGCCGTCTCGTCGAGTTCTAAATCCTCGAGGAAATAGTACACGATCTTGCGGTCCCGAAATCCAACCTTTGCGAGTGCACGGCCGCGAATCTCGACGACCTCGTGAATGTGACCTTCGACGCCCGCGTACGCGTAATTCGTCGCGGTGTAGTTCGGGTCGCCGGGTTTGGGATGCGGCGTCGCTTTTACGCCCCGCAGCGGGGTTTGGTGCCTGTGCATAAAGCCGAATACCGAGGTTCGCCGTCGACGGCTGCGAAGCATTGACCATGATTATCGAATACGGTGGGAGACGCCCGAACGTCCACCCGTCCGCTTTCGTCGCTCCCACCGCCGTCTTGATCGGCGACGTCGAGGTGGGTCCCCAGTCGAGCATCTGGTTCGGCGCCGTGCTGCGCGCCGACAACGGGCCGATTCGCATCGGCGCGCGCACGTCGATCCAAGACAACGCCGTCGTGCACGTCAGCGAGCACGGGGCGACGATCGTCGGAGACGACGTCACGGTCGGACACGCCGCCGTGATGGAGGATTGCACGATCGGGCGATTCGCCCTCATCGGCAGCAACGCGACGCTGCTGAACGGTTGCTCGATCGGCGAAGGCTCGCTCGTCGCCGCGGGAAGCGTCGTGGGCGAGCGCGCCGTCATTCCAGCCGGCGTTATGGCGGCCGGTGCGCCCGCCAAGGTCAAGAAAACGATCGAAGGCGAGGCGGCGAGCTGGATCGAGATCGCGGCGGCCGAGTACGTTAAGCTCTCACGTTCGTATCTCGCGCAGAGCATCGGCGCGCCGGAGGATCAGGAGACGCGCGTTTCGTGAGCGTCGCCGCCGACCTCGCTCGCTTCATCGAGGGCGAAGGACACCGCACCGAAATCTCGCCGACCGAAGGGGTGGGCGAGCTTTCGGAGATCGTCTTTCGAACCCGCGGGCAGATGTTTTCCATTTCGGTGTCGGAGCTCGAACCCAACCGTTTCACGTTGTCCACGGCGTACGAAGTGCCCGAATGGCTGAAAGACCGTTCGCATGCGATCGACGTTTTGAGCGACGTAGAGCGCGACTATCCCGAGACGCGTTTCGTCCTGGCGCACGACGATACGATCTTCGTGGCCACCGTCGAGTACGAAGCCGCCGACATGGCGACGTTCTTCAAGCATTTTTGGAACGTCATCGGACGTCTGCGCGACGCCGGCAACGCCGCCGTCGAGCGGATCGTCGATCGCAGCGAGAGCAAGGCCGCCGCCGACAAGTTCATCCGTCAGTTCATGAAGGGCGAACGGTAGCGGTACGTGACCTCCGGCGATCATCTCTTGCCCATCGAGTCGGCCATTGAAGACGAAGGTCTCTTCTTTACGCGCGACGACGACGACGAAGCTCTGCGCATTACGTTTAAGAGCGAAGGCGATCGTTATTTCGTCGTCGGCTATCGCGACGATCCCAACTTCGTCATGATCGGCTCGGGCTGGAGCTTACCGAACGACGTCGATCTGGCCGCAGCGACCGGCATCGCCAACGGTCTCAACGTCAGAAAGAAATTCGTGAAGACGGCCATCTGGGAAGAGGAGTCCGACGCGCTCTTTACGATCGAGTTGTGCGTTGAAAGCGCCGGCGAAATTCGCTCGCACTTCGGGCGGCTTCTCGACGCGCTGCGCGATACGGCCGGCGAGTTTTTCGCCGCCTTAGGTCACGACGAGGCTTCCGAATAGATCTCGATCTTGTAATCGTCGGGATCGATGCAGTACAACTGCCGGCGTCCGTTGTCGCCCGACGGGCCGATCACGATCTCGACGCCTTTCTCGCGCAGGCGCTCGGCCCAGCGATCGACCTCTTCCGGCCGCCCGACCCGGAAGCCGAAATGGAACTTTCCTCGGCCGGCCGGCGGACTGGCCGTGAGAATCAACAGAAACGCGTCGGTCCACCGAATCTCGACTTGGTCGTCGACGCGCTTTGTCGGCAAGCCGAGAACGTCGCCGTAGAAACGCTCGGAAATTCCGAGATTCGCGACGCCGAGGGTCAGGTGCGTGAGTTTCAGATTCGTTTGCATCACGGTGGTGGCGGGTAGTGTGATTCGTCGCCATAAGGCACGAACAAGGTATATTCCTGCTGGAACCGCAGCGCGACCGGGCCCACCGGACCGTTACGATGCTTGGCGATGATGAACTCGGTTTTGTCCGGCTCGGGCGACGATTCCTGATGGTAATAACCGTCGCGGTAGAGGAACGCTACGACGTCGGCCTCGGCTTCGAGCGAACCCGAGTCCCGCAGGTCGGCCAGCATCGGCCGCTTGTCGGTACGCGTTTCCACGCCGCGGTTGAGCTGAGCGAGTGCGATCACCGGAACGCCGAGATCCTTGGCCGTGACCTTTAGCGTGCGGCAGATTTCCGAGATTTCTTCGTTACGGTTGGCGTTGCGCGACTGCGTCGCGGGCCGCAGCAACTGCAGATAGTCGACGAAGATCGCGCCAAGCTTGCCTGCTGTCGAGCGCAAGCGGCGGCAGCGGTGCCGGATATCGCTTACCGAGAGGCCGCCGGTTTCATCCAAGTAAATCGGCAGCTCGTTGAGCCTTCCCATCGCCCGCGAGATGTCTTCCCATTGATCGCCCTTGATATTGCCTCGGCGCACGTTGTGCATCGAGATGCGCGCCTCGGTGCAGATGAGGCGCTGGATCAGTTCGTCGTTGGACATTTCGAGCGAAAAGAACGCGATCGGCAGGCCTTCGTCCCGCGCCGCGGCCACGGCCATATTGAGTGCGAACGACGTTTTTCCCATGCCCGGGCGCGCCGCGATAATGATGAAATTTCCGGGCTGAAATCCGCCCGTCATTTCGTCGATCTTTTGGAACCCCGACGTGAGGCCGGTCCGATCGCCGCGGGCATGAAAGAGTCGGTCGATGTTGTCGAAAGCGCTCTTGAGGAGTTCCTTCGCCTGAATGAACTGCGTGATGCCGCGCTGTCCGATGCCGAACACGAGCTGCTGCGACCGCTCGAGAGCTTCCGTGACGTCTTCTTCGCCCTCGAAACCGTTCTGCGTGATTTCCGTCCCGGCGTGGATCAGCGAGCGCAGTATCGCTTTCTCGTGAACGATCGTCGCGTAGTACTTCGCCGATGCAGCCGTCTGCACGGTATCCATGAGAGCGCTGACGTACGACAGACCGCCGACGCGCTCGAGCGCTTCGCGGCGGCGCAGCTCTTCGGACAAAACGATCTTGTCGATCGGGCCGCGCGGATCGTTGCGATAGAGATCGAGCAGCGCGTCGTAGATGGTCTGATGCACGTGCGCGTAAAAGTCGCCCGGCCGCAGAATCTCGTCGACCATCTCGAGCATCTCTTTGTCGACGAGGATCGATCCGAGAACCGCCATCTCGGCCTCGAGATTGTGCGGAGGAATGCGGTCGATGGATTGCGGTATAACGCGGGCGCCAACGCTCATGAGGCGTGTTTCCTCGGATTCATCACAGTGGACGACCTTGTGAGCCGCTGTGGAGAGGTGACGAAATTCTGTGCATCGCCTGTCGATAGTACCCCCGGGGTGTGCCACACGTGGTGGCACACTTTTGTGCTCGGGGCAGAGGCACTTCGGCGAGCGGGTGCTTCGGCCGAGCGATTAAACATGCTCAAAGCGAGGCCGGAAGCACCCCGAGCTACCGGCGGCGGCGATTTTTTGAAGCGGCCTTGCGGCGCGTCAGTCTCAGCTCGCGAAGGACCTGCTCCACCGTGGCGACCGGGACGACCTCGACGCCGGCGAGCGCCGTATCGATCTCGCGCACGTTTTCTTTCGGGACGATGACGCGCCGCATACCGGCTTGACGCGCGGCATACAGTTTTTCCACGACGCCGCCGACACCGCGCACCTTACCTTGAATCGACAGTTCGCCGGTGATGGCGACGTCTTGCGGAAGCGGCGTCTTGGTCGTCGCGGAGTACAGCGCCAAGAAGATGGCCAGGCCGGCCGAAGGGCCATCGATGTTACCGCCGCCGACGACGTTGACGTGAACGTCGAAATCGGCCGAATCGATTCCAACCAGCGCGCGCAGGACGCTCGAGGCGTTAAACACGGAATCCTTGGCCATGCTCCCGGCCGTATCGTTGAATCGAATCGTGCCTTTCCCCGATTGCGACGCAGTAAAGGCAACCGCTTCGATTTCGATGATGCTTCCCAAGTAGTGCAGCACGCCCAGGCCGAACGTCTTCCCGACTTCGCGCGTCGACCGGCCTTTGACCAGCGTATGCTGTACCAAGCGGCTCGTCTGCACGACGGCGCGCACGTCTTCTTCCGTAATCGTGGGATTCTTAGGGACTTCGGCGCGCTTGTTCGGATACAGCCGGTACAGCGTTTGACCGAAGGCGTCGGCCACGATCTGCACCGCCTTGCGCCCTTCGATCGTATACGACGCGATCAGCTGAGGTACTCCGCGCGCCGCTTTGGAACCGAGGCGCCGAATCGCCCCCTGAACGATCGTGACGATTTGATGCTGCGTGAGCGGCGAGAAAAATATCTCGGCGCAGCGCGAGCGAATCGCCGGGTCGATGTCGTCGGGCTCGCGCGTCGTCGCACCGATCAAGATGAAATCGGCCGGAGCTCCTTCGCGAAAAAGCCGTTTGACGTATTCGGGAACGTTCGGAGCGTTCTCGTCGTAGTACGAGGACTCGAACCGGACGCGCTTATCTTCCAGCACTTTGAGCAATCGCGATTGCAGCGACGGTTCCATCTCGCCGATCTCGTCGATGAACAGCACGCCGCCGTGGGCGCGGGTTACCAGACCGAGCTTGGGCTCGGGCACTCCGGCATCGGCGAACTCGCGACGGCTTCCCTGATAGATGGGGTCGTGGACGCTGCCGAGCAGCGGATTGATCGTTTCGCGCGGATCCCAGCGTAGCGTCGTCCCGCTCGCTTCGACGAACGGAGCGTCCTTAGCGAACGGCGTGTACGGCCGCGACTTGGCGACTTCGAGGACGAGCCGCGCGGCGGTCGTCTTGCCCACGCCGGGCGGACCGTAGAGAATGACGTGCTGCGGATACGGCGAGCTCACTTTTGCCAGCAGTGCCTTGACCGCGGCCTCCTGTCCGACGATGTCGCGAAGAGTCTGCGGGCGAAGCTGCTGCAGGGCCGAGGCGGAAAGCGTCCGGCCGGACAGCGCCTGAAGTTCCTCGAGCTTGGCTTGCGATGCCGGCGTCTCCGGTCCGCCGCTTTCGCGCAGCGCTTCGAGTTTGAGATCCTTGAGATACTCTTGATGGCGCTCCGTCATCTTCTCGTTGACGCGGCGTTCGATGGCGTCTTCGGCATGGCGCTGTGCGATGACGTCGGCCATCGCCTCTTCGATTTCGGCGATCGCTCGCCGCTGCTGAGTGCGTGTCGTGGCGCGCTCCAGGGTCGGATCTTCGAAGACGAGGCGCTGCAGCGCGCATAAGCGATCGGGCAGGTTCTGCGAACGCATCATCTTGAGCGCGTTGACTTTTCCCGCGCGAAGCACGACTTTGTCTTGGCCGAGGACCGATCCGAGCATCTCGTAAAGCGCGCCGACGTAGCGGCTCAGTTCGTCTTCTACACCGAACTTGCGCCTAAACCGCCCCTTAACGTCGGCGGCGGGCATCCTACGGGGCTGAAATGACGTCGACGGTGGTTCGAGCGACGACGTTCTTGTGCAGCTTGATCTCGACGGGATACGACCCTAGCGCTTTGATCTGGCTCTTCAGCTCGATTTTATGCTTGTCGATCGCTATCGCCAGCGCATCGTGAATCGCCGTTGCCACGTCGGCATTGGTGACCGCTCCGAACAGTTTGCCGTTTCCGCCGGCTTTTGCCTTGACCGCGAGTTTTGCGGATTTCAGCCGCTCCGCGAGCGCCTGAGCGTCGGCGAGCGTTTGTGCGTCGCGGCGCTCCTGGGCCTTCTTCTGCGAGCCCAACTGCGCCAAGGCCCCGCGATCGGCTTCCGTCGCCAGTTTGCGCGGAAGCAGGAAGTTGCGGGCGTAGCCCTCGGCAACGTCGACGACGTCGCCCTTCTTCCCTAACGCTTTTACGTCGCCGAGGAGTACGAGTTTCACGCAGCTACTCCGAAACGTAGGGCAGAAACGCCACGACGCGTGCGCGTTTGATCGCGACCGTCAACATCCGCTGGTGTTTCGCACAGTTTCCGGAGATGCGGCGGGGCACGATCTTCCCGCGTTCGGAAACGTACTTCTTGAGCCGGTTGAGATCGCGATAGCTGATGTCGAGCACCTTATCCGAGCAGAAATTGCACGGCTTGCGCTTCGGGCGCCGCTCCTTGGGGGGGCGCTTGGTTTTCGTCGCCACAGGGTGTCCTTTCGACTAGGTGGTTGGACGGCCGCACCCTTGGCAGGGAGGCGGCCCTAGCCAGGTGGCACGTACAAACTACGCGTCACCACCGCCCGGAGGCGGATTTTCGGGGTCCGGACCGGGTCCAGCCCCCGCGGCAGTATGCCATAGAGGTCCCCTCGGCGTCAATTCGGCGGCCGGAAGGCAACCATCGGGCACTTCTATGGTGTATAGTGATTCGGTTACCTCGTCCTTCGATCTCGAAAGCACCCCCCAGTACTAGCGAGTCGGATCATGAGATACATTAAGCCCCGCGGGCCCAACCCGCGGGTACCTCATCCTTGACTAGGAGACTCGTTAGTTCCATGTACAACAATGAAATGCTCACCTGCGTCGATTGCGGGCGCCAGTTCCCGTTTACGGCCGGCGAGCAGGAGTTTTTCGCGATGAAGGGCTTCACCAACAAGCCCAGCCGTTGCCAAGACTGCCGCGCCGTGCGCAAAGCCGGGCGTTCGCAGAACAGCGGCGGCGGCGGCGGCGGTGGTCGCCAGCGCGAAATGTTCCGCGCGACGTGCAGCCAATGCGGCGGCGTTGCGGAAGTCCCGTTCCAGCCGCGCGGCGACAAGCCGGTGTACTGCCGGGATTGCTTCAGCGCTCGGCCGTCGTACCGCTAAGAAGACGGGGAAAAGAGCTTGCCGGAACGGCAGGCTCTTTTTCTTTTGAGTAACAGATAGGCCGGATGACGCAGGACACCCACAGCCGCCTCAACGGAATCGCGCTCGCCGTCGTTCACATCGGCGCGCTTGCGGCGTTCTCGCCCACGTTTTTCGCGTGGCCGGTACTCGCCGTCGTAGCGATCCTGGCGTACGCTACCGGCGTTCTCGGCATCACGCTGTGTTACCATCGAACCCTGACCCATCGCAGCCTGCGCTTGCGCAAACCCCTAGAGTACGCACTTGCCCTCTGCGGCACGCTGGCGATGCAGGGCGATCCGATCGAATGGGTCGCAACGCACCGCAAACATCACGCTCACGCCGATAAAGAAGGCGACCCGCACAGCATTCATCTCGGCTTCAAATGGGCGCACATGGATTGGCTGTACCGTCACAACGAACACTTGTTATCCGAAACCGAAATCCGGAAGTTCGCTCCGGATCTCTGCGCCGATCCGTTCTACCGCGCGCTGCGGTGGCTCAGTTTGCCGTTACAGTTCGCACTGGGATTGGTTCTGCTCGCGATCGGCGGCTGGGCTTGGGTGGTGTGGGGCGTCTTCGTGCGTCTCGTGATTTGCTATCACTCGACCTGGCTGGTCAACAGCGCCGCGCATATGATGGGTTACCGTTCGTACGCGACCTCCGACCAGTCGACCAACTGCTGGTGGGTCGCGCTCATGTCGTTCGGGGAGGGCTGGCACAACAACCACCACGCTTTTCCGTTTTCGGCCCGGCACGGTCTGCGCTGGTTCGAGATCGACGTGACGTGGTGGCACGTGAAGCTTCTCGGCTTCCTGCGCCTGGCGGATTGCATTAAGGTTCCGAGCAAGGTCATGCAGCAGAGATTGACCCTCCTCGCCAAGGCCCCTATAGTTAGCTCATGAAGCAACGCTGGGAACGTCCGGACTTCGAGGAGCGCCCGCTCGGAGCGGAAGTCACGGCCTACCTGACGGCGCCGCGAACGCCCAAGACGTAGGGCCCTGGCGGTCGGGCGTCACGATTTCGTCGCGCGGCTGCACGCCGTGGGCGAAGAGCGCTACCACGACAAGCATCCCTTTCATCAGCGCCTCGTCGCCGGTTCGCTGTCGCGCGAGCAGGTGCAAGCTTGGGCCGCCAACCGGTATTACTATCAAAAGCAAATCCCCGTGAAGGACGCCGCGATCCTGGCGAATCTTCCGTCGGCGCAGCACCGGCGGGTGTGGATCGAGCGCATCTACGATCACGACGGACGAGAGGGCACGCGTGGCGGCACGCAAGCTTGGATCGCGCTCGCGCGTGCGACCGGCCTCGAGGAGGCGGACGTCGTTTCAGAGCGCTACGTCGCGGCGGGAACGCGATTCGCGGTCGACGCGTACGTCCACTTCGCACGCACGCGTTCCTGGGTGGAAGCGGTCGCATCGTCGCTGACCGAACTGTTCGGTCCGCCGGTGATGGTGCGACGCATGGCGGCGATCGTTGAGCGTTATCCCTGGATCGATCCCGCCGGCCTCGCGTATTTCGAGACGCGCATTCCCCTCGCCAAGCGCGACGCCGAGACGGCACTGCAATGGATCGTCGCGGAAGCGACGACGCCGGAGCTGCAGGATCGCTGCGTAGCCGCACTGCGGTTTAAGTGCGACGTTTTGTGGGGCGTGCTCGACGCCACCGCACTGAGCAGCGGCGTTTTCGTGCCCGCGTGAACGCATCGGAACGGCCGCGCTTGGGACGCGGCGTACGCCTGCGCCGCGAAGGCGACGGCAGCGCGATGCTGCTCGTGCCCGAAGGCGCGTTAATGCTCAACGGGACGGCCGCGGCGACCCTCGAGCTGCTCGACGGTCACCGCACCGTGGGCGACATCGCCGGCGCACTTGCCGAACGATTCGACGTCGACGTCGAACGAGCGCAGCGCGAAACCGGCGAGCTGCTGCAGCGTTTGGCGGAACGCCGGTTCGTCGAGCTGCCGTGACCGCGCCGAGGGCACTCTCGCTACTGTGCGAGCTCACGTATCGCTGCAATCTCGCGTGCCCGTATTGCTACAATCCCCTCGATCTGCGCCGCTTTCGCGACGAGTTGACGACGGCCGAGTGGAGCCGCGTCCTCGCCGAAGCCGCGGCGATGGGCGTGGTGCAGGTACACTTCTCCGGCGGTGAGCCGCTTTTGCGAACCGACCTGTACGAGTTGATTGCGGCCGCCCACGGTGCCGAGCTGTACGCGAACCTCATCACGCAAGGAACGTTTCTCGACGACGCGGCCGCCGATCGTCTGCTGGCCGCCGGACTGGATCACGTTCAGATCAGCATTCAAGCACCGGACGAGGGGCTTGCCGACTGGATCGCCGGCGCACGCGTGCACGCGAGAAAACTCGACGCCCTGCGCCGGATCGCGGGGCGTAACGTCGCACTGACGCTCAACTGCGTACTCCATCACGACAATCACGATTCGGTGGACGCCGTTATCGCCTTGGCGGAACGCTTGGGCGTCGGACGTTTGGAGTTGGCGAACGTGCAGTTTTACGGCTGGGCTTTTCGCAATCGGTCGGCGCTCGTACCCACCCGCGAGCAAATCCGGCGAACGGGCGCGGCCGTCGATGCCGCACGCGGACGCCTGCGCGGCCGGATGGAGATCGTTTACGTCGCGTCCGATTACTTCTCCGACTTTCCAAAGCCGTGTATGAACGGCTGGGGAAGCACGTTTCTCACGGTCGCGCCGAACGGCGACGTCCTGCCCTGCCCGGCCGCTTCGGCAATCTCCGGAATGCGCTTCGACAATGTCCGCGAGGGTTCGCTTGCAACGATCTGGGCAGAATCCGAGGCATTTCAACGCTATCGCGGAACGGGCTGGATGCCCGAGCCTTGCCGTTCGTGCGCGCGTCGCGAGATCGATTGGGGCGGTTGCCGCTGCCAGGCGTTCCTGGTCGCCGGAGACGCCGGCCTCACCGATCCGGCATGTTCGCTTAGTCCGCATCACGCGCGCCTCCAAGCGCTGCACGAGTGATCCTTCGAATTCTCGGCTCGGCCGCCGGCGGGGGCGTTCCACAATGGAACTGCGCCTGTGGGAACTGCGCGGCCGCGCGAACCGGAAAAGCGCCGCGACGCACGCAAAGCGGCGCGGCCGTCAGCGCCGACGGCAACCGATGGATTCTTCTGAACTGCTCGCCGGATATCGGCGCGCAAATCGAAGCGTACGATGCGCTCCTCCCCAAAGCGGTGCGCGAAACGCCCATCGACGGCATGCTGCTCACCGACGCCAACGTCGATCACATCGGCGGATTAGCAGTCCTGCGGCAAAGCGGAACGCATCGATTCGTGGTGCGGTCGAGCGCGGTCGTGCGCGACATCGCGACCGCGCAGCCGGCATTCGCTCCTTTTGCCGCGCCGCCGCATCGCTGGATCGTATCGACTGCGCGATGCGAGCCGGCGGAC
>JAFAHZ010000236.1 GCA_019236975.1 Vulcanimicrobiota bacterium
GCCTGCGCTCAGCTACCGGCTTCCCGCGCGGGACGCGCACTGGCGCGCGGTCGCGGTCATTGCGGCGTTCTGGTTCGTACCCGACCTGCTGATGCTGTACGTTGCCCGCGTTCCCGTTCCAGTGCTGCAGTCGGTACCTGACTTTACTGCATTTCTCGTCACCGGACTGCTTGCCGAAGAACTGTTGTTTCGCGGCGCCATCTATCAACTTGCCGAACGCGCGTTGCCTCGGACGTTCGTCATCGCCGGCACACGCCTGCCGCTATGGCCCATCGTCGTTTCGGCTCTGCTCTTCAGTCTATCGCATTTTCAATACTATGGGTTCGCGATAACGCCGCGCGCGCTCGCGCAAGTCGGCTACACGTTGATCATGGGGCTCATGTGGGGGCCGTTGCGATCCGTAACGTCGAGCATCTGGCCCGCAATCGCATTCCATCTCCTGACCAACGCGATCGCCTTGCCTCGAATCATCGGCGGCTAGCGAAAACGACGGCCATTTCTGACCGTCGCCTTCAAATGGTGGAGATGAGGAGACTCGAACTCCTGACCCCTTACATGCGAAGCAAGTGCTCTACCAGCTGAGCTACATCCCCACGGTGCGTCGGAGGATTATACGCACCCGAGTAGGCACCTGTCAAAGGAATGACACGCACCCCTGCAGGCTTTGTCGCATTCCTTCTGATTGCGGCGGCTATTAGCGCGCCGCGACCCGCTCCGGCCTCGCCCGCCGCGATGGTCGCCGTGAACCGCTGCAACGCCCAAATGATCGGGACGCTCGAGGACCAGATCCGCGGCTACGACGCGCATCCGCCGCGCGGCGACGCCGGCGACCTGCAGAAGCGCTTCAACGACATCAACGAGATCCTCGCGGCGCTCGGGCAGGAACGCAACATCGTCGACAGCGTCTGCTCGGGCGACGCCGCGAAGGCGCCGCTTTTCGCACAGCTCGGCACGGTCGCAGCGTGGGGACTGGCGCTCGAAAGCGACATCGCGCTGCGCCTCGATCAGCCGTGCACGCCGGCTGCGAAGGCGATCGGGCAGGCGCTGATCGCGCAAGCCTGGCTGGATCTCGCAAACGTCGTGAACGCAAGCGCCCCCGCGACGCCCGCGCCCGACGTCGCCAGCATGGCGCCGAGAGTACAGACGCGAGCCGCCAGCCTCAGCTTCACGCTGCCCGCCTACGCCGATACGTCCGCCTACTGGCGCGACCAGATTGCCGCCCAGGCGAAGGCCGCCGTGCAAGCGTGCGCTACACCGGCGCCGAGCCCCAGCCCCACAAGCGGAGTTTTGCGAATCGTTCGCAAATAATCCGGGCATGGCAGTCCGGAGCGAGTACGTGACGCGGGCGCGGGAGCAGATCGCGAACGTGCTCCAGCGCGAGCGGCGGTTTTTGTCGGCGGCGGAGATTCACCACCTGCTCGAAGCGGGCGGCGCAAAAGTCGCGCTCTCGACGGTCTATCGCAATCTCGAGCATCTGCAGAGCAAGGGCGAGCTGACGGCGCGCACCGAGGGCGATGGCGAGACGCGCTACATGCCGTGCGAACCCGAGCATCACCATCACCACGCCATCTGCAGCACCTGCGGTCGCGTGGAAGACGTCGACTGCAGCGCGATCGAGCAGTTCACCGAATCGCTGCGCGAATCGAGCGGCTTCGCCCTCGACGGTCACGCGATGGAGTTTTTTGGAAAGTGCCGCCAATGTCAGTGAGAGCCATCGTCGGGGTTGCGTTGGCGCTGTTATGCGCAGCCTGTTCCAACGCGAGCAAGACGCCGCAGTCGTCCCTCGACAAGCTCGGGATGACAAAGGGCGTGAAGGTCGTGACGACGATTTCGACGCTCAACTCCCTGGTGAAAGGCGTCGGCGGCGACCGCGTGAGCGTGCAAAACATCGTGCCGGTGGGCGCGTCGCCCGAAACGTTTCAGCCGGCGCCGCAAGACGTCGCGCTGGTCGCCGACGCACAGCTGCTGGTCGAAAACGGCGCGGGCTTGGAAACCTGGCTCGAAAAGACGCTGTCGAACGCGGCGAACGCCAACCTCAAGACCGTCGTCGGGAGCGACGGGCTGAGCGTCGTCAACGACAATCCGCACCTCTGGATGGATCCGGTAAACGCGAAGCACTACGTGCTGCAGATTCGCGACGGGCTGGTCGCGGTCGATCCCACGCATGCGGATGAATACCGCAAGAACGCCGACGCGTATAACAAGAAGCTCGACGCGCTGCAGAAGTCGATTCAGGCGAAGATCGACACGATTCCGCCCGCGCATCGGTACATGATCGTCTTCCACAACGCGTTTCAGTATTACAACGCGCGCTTTGGGTTGAACACGCTCGGGTTCGTCGAGCGCAATCCGGGGCAGGAGCCGAATCCGCAGCAGATCGCCGGCCTCATCGACCTCGCCAAGCAGCACGGCGTGAAAGCCGTGTTTAGCGAGCCGGAATATAGCCCCAAGCTGCTCTACTCGATCGCGCAGGGCGCGGGCGTGCACGTCGTCGAGAACCTGTACGACGATTCGATCGGCACCGATCCGCGCGTGGGCACGTATCCGGCGATGCTGCAGTTCGATACCGACACGATCGTGGCGAGCTTGAAGTGAGATCTCGCCGTCGCGTCGGTGCCGTTCGCCGGCAGGCCAAGCGGCTTGCCCTTCGACAAGCTCAGGGTGACACGGATGCCCTTCGACACGCTCAGGGTGACACACAGGCTCAGGGTGAAACGGACGAGTTACGGTGCGAGGCGGGTGAGGCGATCGTCACCCGCGATCTCGTCTGCAAGTACGACGACTTCATCGCCGTCGACGGCGTCAGCATCAAGGTGCACTTCGGCGAAGCGCTCGGCGTCGTCGGGCCGAACGGCTCGGGAAAATCGACGCTGCTCAAGACGCTGTGCGGCTTGCTCGCGCCGGCGGACGGCGAGTTGTGCGTGCTCGGCGCGCAGCCGCGCGATCTGCCGCCGGGAAGCATCGCGTACGTGCCGCAAGTCGAAGCCGTCGATTGGTCGTTTCCTGCAACCGTGCGCGACGTCGTGGCGATGGGGCGTTTCGCGCGCCTGAAATTCTGGCAGTACTTCGGCAAGCGCGATGCGCAAGCGGTGCAGGCGGCGCTCGAGGCCGTAAACATGGCGCCGTTTGCATCGCGGCACATCGCCAATCTTTCGGGCGGTCAGCAGCAGCGCGTCTTCGTCGCCCGCGCGATCGCGCAAGAGCCGAAAGTGCTGCTGCTCGACGAGCCGACCACCGGCGTCGATGCGGCGACCGAAGAGTCGCTGCGCCACGTCGTGCGTAAGCTCGTCGCCGGCGGCCTTCCGGTCATTATGACGACGCACGATCTCGACCGCGTCGACGAGTGGTTCGATCGGCTGCTCGTACTCGACCGCAAGGTGCTGGCGATCGGCACGCCCAGCGAAGTGGCGCGTTCGGGCGCGTACGCCGCGATTCGCGAGCACACGCACACGCACGGCCACCTTCGCCACGATCACGAACCGCACGCGGGGCACGTGTCGCACCCCGAAGTGAAGCATTAGTGTTAGAACCGTTTCACTATGCGTTTATGCAGCGGGCGTTTGCGGCGGCGCTTGCGGTCGGTTTGCTGTGCTCGACGATGGGCACGTACGTCG
>JAFAHZ010000007.1 GCA_019236975.1 Vulcanimicrobiota bacterium
GTGCCGATGACCCAGTTGAAGCGCGCATCGAAGCCCTCCAGCCGGCGATCGATATTGTCAAGGCGCTTGTCGACCTGCTCCAGGATTCCCTCGACTCGCGACATGCGGGCTTCCAGCGTTTGGGTGCTCATAGGCTCTCCTAACATATCACAGGTTAGGCGGCGAGTGAAAACTCGGTGCGGAAGATCGTACCGACGTAGTCGTGCATCTCGGGATCGAGGCGCCGTAAGCGTTCGCGCGTAGCGCGCGGCCACACCGACGACGGATCGTTTATGCCGACGTACGCGCGAATCGACTCGGCGAAATATTCGTCGATCCCCGTCGCGGCGTACGGCGTTACGAACGCGCTCGCGTTGCCGAACATCGCACGAATGCGCGGATCGACGCCCGATCGATACACTCCGCCGCCGAGGGCGCAATCCAGCGCGTGCGAAAATTCGTGTGCGACGGTCATCGGACTGCGAGATCGCAGATAGACGGTGCGTTCTTCGACGACGAACAACCCGGCCGGCGGCGACGGCCACGCATCGACGTCGATTCCCAAGCGTAAGAGCGCCGCCGATGCGCGGCGGTACGTTTCGCCCTCTTTTAGCAAGTTCACGCGAATGCCGCCGTCAAGCGCGTAGGAGAGAGCGCCCGCGCCGAAACGGACCAGCGTTTCGATCGGTCCGGCCTCGATCCGGCGATCCGGTTCGTCAGAGAAGAGGTTACGGGCGATGAGGGCGATGTCGCGCTGCATCCGACCATCGTCGCGCCCGAACGTTTCCGGCAGGTGAACCGTTTATAACCGGAGGAAAACGGGGCTTTATGCGCACGAGATTTTTTATCGCCGGAGCGGCGGCCGTCGCTCTGACCGCTTGTACCGCTCTGGGAACCGGGCGTTCGATTCCATTCGCGGGCAGCGGCATACCGGAAGGCGGCTTCCTTTCGCCGGACGCCGGTGCGACCTCGGTTCTCAAGACCCTGAAGAAGCATCTCGTCATCGGTTCGACGGTCGACCCGCTCAACGGCGATCAGAATCCGTACGGTTTAACCATCGTTCCGAAAACCGGCGGCAAGTTGAAAGCGGGCGATCTGCTCGTCTGCAACTTCAACGCCAAGAGTAACGTGCAAGGTACCGGAACGACGATCGTGTCGCTCGCGCCTACTCCCGGTTCGAAACCGCAACGCTTCGTGCAGAGTTCGAGCCTGCTCGGCTGCGCCGCGCTTGCGGAGACGCAAAGCGGGAAGACGTTGGCCGCGAGCTTCGGCGCAAAACCGGCGACGGCGTGGTGGAACACCGCGAAGCCGGCCGGCACCTTCAGTAAGGGCCTCGCGCGCCCGTGGGGTATTGCGTACGCCGTTGCCAGCGGAATCTACACCTATGCGTCGGACGCACTTTTCGTTTCGGATGCTTCGACCGGGTCGATCGTGCTGGCCGCGTCCTGCATCGGCGGACTCGGCGGTTCGTCGTGCACGTATGCGGGTACGCCGATCGTCACCGGCTTCGGCGTCAACCACGGTAAACCAGGCAGCATCCTCGGTCCGTCCGGTTTGCTGTTCGATCCGACCGACTGCGTCAAGATTCAGGGCCGCCGTGCGTGCGGCACGCTGTACGTCGCCGACGGGCAGACGAATACGATCGTCGCGATTCACAACGCGCTCAACTTGCGCAAAGCCAAGAGCATCGTCGTTTCGAAGAGCGGCACCACGTTTAGCGGACCGGAGGGCACGTGGGCATCGCTCGTGTATGCCGGCAAACCGCTCAACGGCCCGATCAGCCTCGCGCGCTTCTACAACGGCAATCTGGTAGCCGGCAACACGCTCGATCCAAAGGGCAAGAATCTCATGATCGAGATCGCGCCGCCGGCGTGCGCTGCCGTGCCGTGTCCGCTCGGCAAATACGTGTACACGCTCAACGTCGACAAAGGTGTCGCCGGCGCCATCTTCGGTATGGTTTCGACCGGTACGGGAGCGAAGGCGAAGCTGTACTTCAACGACGACAACACGAATAGTCTCGACGTCCTAGAACCGTAAACCCAGGCTGCGAGCTCGCTTTTGCGGGAACGACGCGTATGGTCACGCGTTCTTGCGAGCGTCCATCGTCGGCAACGAGGGTCCACGTTCCCAAGCGGATCGGAAAGAATGCCGTACCGTTCGAATCGGGCGACAGCGGCGTGCCGTTCACCGACCAGCGAACTCGTGCCGGCCCGAGTGCGCGCAGTGCAATTCGCTGCTCGCGGTCTTGCAAAGGCGACGCCGCCGGGTTGCGTTCGAAAACGTCCCCATCGTGCGGGAACACGATCCGCAGCCGGTCGGAACGCGCGTCCTGGTGTTGCGCTAGCCACGAGTCGTACTCGCGCCCTAATCGTAACGGGACCGGCCGCCGCACCGTCGCGAGATCGCGCGGCAGGACCCATTCCTCGACGACGGCCGAACAGTCGCGCAGCGGCGCGTGGCCGGTCGTCGCGCAGATCGGCGCGCGCACGTAGCCCGGCGGAGGCGGATACGGCGGCGGCTCCTCGCGTTCGTGTAAGTGCAGCATAATGCGATTCCAGAGCGGCCCCGCGCCGGTGACGCCGGAGACGCCGCGCATTGCGGAGCCGTCGAAGTTGCCAACCCACACGCCGACCGTATAGCGCCGCGTAAAACCGACGGTCCACGTATCGCGAAAATCCGACGACGTTCCGGTTTTCACTGCCGCCCAAAACGGCATCTCGAGCACCGAGTGCACCCCAAAGGCTTTCGCGCGCGCGTGCGGATCGGCCAGCATGTCGCCGACGAGTGCCCAGGTTGCCGGGTTGCCGACGACGCGCGGAGCCGACGTTTCTTGCGGCAACACGTGAATGGGCACGGACGAACCGCCGCGCGCCATGGTTGCGTATGCCTGGACCAGCTCCCACAGCGACACTTCACCGCCGCCAAGGGTCAACCCCAACCCGTAATAGTCGGGCGAACGGTCCAAATGCGAAAACGACAGCGCGCGTAAGCGCTCGAGCAGCGGCGCAACGCCGAGCGCCGACAGCACGTGGACGGCCGGAACGTTGAGCGAGTTCGCCAGCGCGTACCGTACGCGCACCGGCCCGCTGAAGCGTCCGCTGTAATCTGCCGGCTGGTACAGGCGGCCGCCCGGAATTGCATACGTCGAAGGAACGTCGGGCAAGATCGTCGTCGACGAGATCGTTCCGTTTTCGAGGGCTAGTTCGTACGTGAACGGTTTGAGCGACGAGCCCGGCTGGCGCAGCGCCTGCACGCCGTCGTTCCGGCCCAAAATCGTATCGGCAAAGTAATCGGGCGATCCGACGTACGCGAGCACGTCGCCCGTAGCGTTGTCGACCACCAGCGCGGCGGCGTCGTTGACGTGATATGCGTCCAGCGCCGCCACGACGTCCTCGGTCTGCGCTTGAACGAATCGCTGCAGGCTGCGATCCAACGTCGTGCGCACGCGACCGCCCTGCGGCGGTACGCGTGAATAGAGGAAGAAGAGTGCGTGCGCGGCATCGGCGATGCCCGAGTCGTGCCGGCGAACGTGGAGCGTCTCCGCGTACGCCTGGGCGGCGCGGCTCGGCGATACCTCGCCCAGCGCCACCATACGATCGAGGACGTAGCGCTGGCGGACGCGCAGCGCGGCCCAGCCCGTATCCGGCGCAAGGCGCCCCGGGTCGTTCGGAATGGCCGCCAGCAGCGACGCTTGCGCGAGATCGAGATCCGACGCCGGCTCGCCGAAATAGGTGCGCGCGGCTGCCTCGACCCCGTAGAGGTTGCCGCCCATCGGAACGCGGTTGACGTACGCCGCTAAGATGGCGGCCTTGTCGGAGCGGGCCGCGATGCGTTCGGCACCCGCGATTTGCGCGAGTTTACCGCTCGGATGCAGCAGCCTCGCGAGCTGCATCGCGATCGTCGAGCCGCCGCTGCGCGGTTCGCCGTAGATCGCAAGCTCGCGCCCCGCGCGGAAGAGCGCCGCGAGATCGACGGCACCGTGACGGTAGTAGCGCGCGTCTTCGGCCGCAACGAGAGCGTCCAAAAACGCCGGCGACACGCGCTCGAGGGGAACGTCCACCGCATGCGACGCGTCGGAGGCGAGGATCGTTCCCAAGACGGCGCCGCTGCGGTCCGTGAACGTCACCGCACCGCGCCCGCGCGGCAGCGACGAAACGTCCACGCCGCAGAGATATGCGGCGCCGAGAACCGCCGCGGAGGCTCCGACGGCGAAAAGGCTGACGAGGCGCACAAAGAGTTTCACGGTTGTTGCAGTAATGTACGACGGCCGTGCGCAGATCGCTACTCTTCGCCGTCATTTGCAGCGCCGCACTGTCTTCGTGCGGTCCGTCGACGACCGCGCCCGCGAAGCTTCCGCCGGTCGCACCGCTTGCGAAGCCGTCGCTGCCGAGCTGGATCGCCTCGGTCTCCCCCGTCGGCAAGGCCGAGTCGCTCGCCCAGATTCGCGTGATCTTTGCGAAACCGGTCGCGAAAGTCGAAGCGCTCTCGGGCACGGGGCCGACCGAACTCCTCAGCCATCTATCGATCGATCCGCCGCTGCGGGGCCGTTTCGTGCTGTTGACGCCGCGAATGATCGGATTCGTCGCCGAACAGGCGTTGCCGACCGGGACGCGCGTCGCGGTAAAGCTCACCGCGGGATTGCGCGATCTCGACGGCGATAGCCTCGGCAGCGATTTAGCCTGGACCTTCGAAACGGCGCCGCTCGAGTTCAGCAATCTTCCGCTGTTGAAACCGACCGACGACAATCCATCTCCCGCTCCGGTCGGCCTGCGTCCGGCGATCAAGATTACGGCCAACGCCGCGGTCGATACCGCATCGCTGGCCGCGCATGCAACGCTCGAGGCCGGCACGACGAGCGTTCCGGTGACGGTGACGCCGGAAACGCCGCCGACGCCGCCGCCCGGCTACCCCCCGGACGCGCAGATCGCGTTCGACCCCTCGCTCAACGACTGGACCTACGACGTGCAGCCGCAGTCGGACCTCAAGCCGGCAACGACCTACGACCTCAGGATCGCAGCCGGCGTCGAACCGGCGTACGGCAACGTTGCGACGAGTAAAGCGTTTGCGGGCGGCGTGCGGACCTACGATCCGCTCGTCATCGTTCCGACTCCGAGCGCGAGCCCCGGTTCGTGCTGCAACCGTTTCGAAAAAGGCGATCCGGCAATCGATTTCAACAATCCGCTCGACGCGAAATCGATCGTCGATGCGGTGACGATCTCGCCGGCTCCCGTCAAGGTGAAAAATCTCGTGTCGCTCTCGGACGATAAGACGACGCTTTCAATCGATCCCTACGCGCTCGACCCGAACGCGACGTATACCGCAACGATCGCGGGGACCGTCAAAGATACCTTCGGTCAAACGCTGGGCAGCGACAAGACCGTCACCATTACCACCAGCGATTTCGCCCCAGGAGCGTGGGCGCCGACCGGCATTTCGATCGTTCCCGCCGGTGCGACCGTCGAGCTCAACTTCTACGCGACGAACTTGCCGGGAAACCGGTATAACGCCGCATACGCGCGCATGACGCCCGATCGTTTGCTGGCGAGCACCGATCCGCTCAAGGCGCTCCCGGATCCCGCATCCTGGGCGGCGCAGACGCTGACCGGCGCAAAGCGTAACGTACAAAGCGTCGTGCACGTTCCGCTGCAATCGCAGCTGGGTGGCCCGTTCGGTACGCTCGCCTACGGCTTCCGGACCGCGCTCGACTCCAGCGATAGCTCGCCGTCGTTGACCGGCATCGCACAACTCACGAATCTGGGCATCTTCTCGCAATGGTTCCCGGCGCGCGGGATCGTGCTCGTCCAGCACTTGAGCGATGGCGCTCCGGCGCCGGGCGTTAAGGTCACCGCCTACCGCTTCGAGCACGACGGCACCTATGCGGGATCGTGCGCCCAGGGAACGACCGATGCCAACGGTGAGACCGACTTCACCGGCGTCGACGTCGAACGCTGTTACGCCGGCGCGTCATCCGATCAAGCGCCGGCGGTCGGCGTCGCTGCAGCCGAAGGCGCCGACTTCTCGTGGACGCTCACGCAAAGCTACAGCGGGATCTATCGTTTCGACGTCAATGGCGGCTGGTCGTCCGGCGCGCCGTTGTCGCGCGGCACGATTTTCCCCGACCGCGATATGTATCAACCCGGCGAGACCGGCCGGTTGACGGGCGTTGCGTACTACGTCGGCGGATCGCGCGTCGTCGCCGATCGTAATGCGGCGTACGCGCTGACGCTCAAGGATCCGAGCAGCAATACGTCGTCGCTCGGTACCGTCACTACCGATGCGTACGGCATCTTCTCACTGCCGATCGCGTTCTCGAAGCAGCAGGCCGTCGGATACTACACGGTGACCGGCAAAGGCGCCAACGGCAACGAGATCGACGGATCGTTCCGCGTGGCCGAGTTCAAGCCGCCGAACTTCAAAATGGCCTTGACGCTGAGCGCGACGTCGGCTGCAGCCGGGTCGACCGTGAACGCCTCGGCAAACGCGGCGTATTTGTTCGGCGCACCGCTGCAGGGCGGTACCGCCCACGCGTACGTCACCCGCGAACTCGCGGTCGTCGCCCCTAAGGGCTGGGACGATTATTGGTTTGGCCGGCAATGGTTCGAACCCGAACAGACGCCGTCGTTCGACACGGACGTCCTTCAACAGGATTTGTCCTTCGACGCGCAAGGCAACACGAGTCTCGCGGTTTCGGTTCCGAGCGATCTGCCGTTTCCGATGACGTACACGGTCGACATGGAAGCGACCGACGTTTCGAACCTTTCCGTTTCGGACACGAAAACGTTTTTGGCATTGCCGGCCGATGCAACGATCGGTATCACTTCGGATGCCGGCGGCGTGGCGGGTCGGCCGATGCCGCTGAAATTCGTCGTGACGGATGCCGACGGGCATGCTATCTCCGGCCGCAGCGTGCATTTCGAGTTGCAAAAAATGACGTATACGTCGGCAACGCAAGAGGTTGCAGGCGGTGAAGGTTCCGATCAATCGGTGTCCTACGACACCGTCGCGACGGCGGATGCCACGTCGGGCGACGCACCCGCGACCGTCAACCTTACGCCGACCGACGTCGGACCGTATCGGGTACGCGCAAACTTCTCGGGTGCCGCAAGCGACGCAAGCGCCACCGACTATCAAGTCTTTGCATTCGGAGCGGGCGAAGCCGATTGGGGCTTGAGCGATCCCAACGCCATTGCGCTCAAGCTCGACAAGAAATCGTACGCGATCGGCGATACCGCTAACGCGATGATCGCCGTCCCGTTCGAGTCGGCCGACGTCTACGTCAGCGTCGTGCGCGGGGACACGCTTTACCGGACCACGCTGCGGGGCGTGAGCGGGGCGCAGCGGATTCCTTTCAAAGTGACGCAAGATATGCTGCCGAACGCCGCAATCGAAGCCGTCGTCGTTCGCCGCGGCTCGAACGTTGCATCGGTTAAACCCGGGTCGCTCAAGAGTCTGGCGCGCGTCGGCATGGCCGGCTTCGCCGTCGATACGGCCGACCGGTATCTGAAGCTCGGAATCGCCCCGAAAGCGTCAACGGTCGAACCCGGCGGCGCGCAGAGCGTGAGTTTTGCGCTCGCCCATAAAGACGGTACGCCGGCGCGCGGCGAGCTGGTCACGATGGTCGTGAACGACGCGATCCTCCAGCTTTCCGGCTATCGCCTTCCCGATCTGGTGCAAACCGTTTTCGCAGAACAGCCGATCTCCACGATCTTCTCCGACAATCGCGAAAACGTCGTGCTGAAGACGCAGACACCGTCGGCGGAAAAAGGATTCGGTTACGGCGGTGGATTCTTGGCCGGCGCCGGCAACACGCGCGTGCGCCAGCACTTCTTACCGCTCGCGTTTTACCGCGTCGTAAAAACCGACGCCTCGGGTAACGCCAACGTCTCGTTTACGATGCCTGACGACTTGACCACGTGGCGGGTGATGGCCGTCGCCATTGCCGACGACGACGCGCATTTCGTCACCGCCGACTCGACGTTTATCTCGACGCTGCCGGTCATGGCCAATCCGCTGCTGCCGCAGTTCGCCCGGCCGGGAGATCGTTTCGATTTGGGCGCCTCCGTGTCGAACCAAACCGGCAACGGCGGAGCTCTCGATGTGATCTTGCAGCTGACCGGCGCGCTCGCCTTCGCGCAAGGCGACCCGTCGAAGATGCAAGCCACGGAACAGGCCGCGACCGGGATGCAGGCGTGGCGCTTCCCCGTTGCTGCGGGAACGCCGGCGCCGACGACGGTGCAAGCGACGGCGCGCCTCGGGCAAGCGTCGGATGCCTTCAAAGTTCCGTTCTCGATCGTGCAAACCAATAGCACCGACTCGGTGATCGAAAGCGGTGCCACCGCAACGCACGCGAGCGTTCCCATCGATCTCAACCGTGGCGGCTGGGTGCAGGTGACGCTTGCGAACTCGGTGGTCGGCCAGATCGTTGCGCCGTCTGAGAAGACGATGACCGACGACGCGCTGCCGCTTGCCGACGATGCGGCGTCGCGCCTGCAGATCGCGACGGCGTTGCAGTCGTTGCGAGGAAAGTATCGCCTGCAGTTGTCGTTCGATCCGGCCGCGCAGATCGCCGCAAACCTTCAGCGGCTCTACGGGATGCAGCGCGGCGACGGCGGATTGGCACCGTGGCAGGATGCTCGCGACAGCGATCCGTTCGACAGCGCGTACGGTTTGGAAGCGTTAGCGTTCGCACGCGAGCACGGAGTTTTCGTCGACGCAGCCGCCGGGATGAAGCTGCAGTCGTTCGTCGAGGGCGTATTGTCGGATCCTAGCCGGTTCCGCTGGTGCGACGACGCATTGTGTAAAGCGCAAGCCCGCTTTGAAATGCTGTGGGCTTTGGCCGCCAACGGCACGCGGAGAACGGATTTCCTTGCCGATATCGTGGCGCAGAGCGACAAGTTCGATAGCGCCACGCGGATCCGCGTCGCGCGCTACCTGCTGCAAACCCCGGGATGGCAGAACCAGGGAGCGGCGTTGGCGGACCGGTTGCTGCAGTCGGTCTATCTCACCGGCCGGTATGCCTCGGCGAACGTTTCGCAGCCCTGGACGTGGCTTGGTTCGATCAGCGAAGCGCAGGCGCAGATGCTCCAGCTGCTGCTCGAGCGCAAAGCACCGGTGGAGCAAACCGACGGCGCCGTTCGGCAACTCATCGCCCAGCAGTGCCGCTGCGGATGGCCGACGCTCGACGACACGGCCGAAGCGCTGAAAGCGATCGTCGCGTACGCCGCGACCGAACGGCTGAGCCCCGGAAGCGGCAGCGTCACCGCGGGCGGTGCGACCGTCGCCTCGGCGCAGTTCGGAAGCGTCGCTTCCCAGCAGACGTTCAACGTCGCGGCCTCGTCGATCAAGGGCGGCTCACTCGACGTCGCATCGAGCGGCGGTGCGACGCTCCACTACACCATCGTGTACACGTACCAAGTTCCCGCCGACGCGCCGGGCGAGTTGTCGGCGTTCCGGGTCGTACGAACCGTCGCAGAACCCGGTCCCGCTGCCACGCCGCTGGCAACGATGGATCTAGCAGCCACGTCGCCGCTCGATCTCACCGCAGGCCGCGTCTTCGACGTCGGCGTGCAAACGATCGTGGATCACCCGGTCGACCGGCTGGTCATCGAAGATCCGCTTCCGGCCGGATTCGAAGCGGTCGACACGACCTTCAAAACCACGCCGTCTGCGATAGTCGCGCAGAGCGACAGTTGGGATATCGA
>JAFAHZ010000075.1 GCA_019236975.1 Vulcanimicrobiota bacterium
TTCTTTCCGAACTGGCCGGTGGCGTATCCGAGCGGCTTGAGCATCTCGGCGATGGTGGGATCTTCTTTTTGCAGTCCGATCGTCGCCCCGGGCATGCCGACCTTCGTGAGTCCCGTGCGGATTGGATTCTGTCCGGTGATAAAGCAGGCGCGGCCGGCGGTGCAGCTTTGCTGCGAATAGTAATCGGTAAACAAGCCGCCTTCGTTGCCGACGCGGTCGATATTAGGCGTCCGATATCCCATCATCCCGTTGCTGTATTTGCTGACGTTCCAAATGCCGATATCGTCGCCCCAAAGAATCAAAATATTAGGCTTTTTGGCAGCCATGGTTGTTAGCGCTTCCTTCCTTCGAGTCTGTCGAATCGTGAGTGCAGCGCGAGTGGGGGTTATGGAACTTGGCCTTTCGCCGGTGTTTCCCTAGCGAAAAACTCGGTGATGAGAACGCTCCCGGGAATGGCGTTGCCTTGGCTATCCCAAAAGTGAAAAAAGTGCCAAGGCTGGGGCAAAAAACGGCGCCGCTTAAGGCAGCGTTAACGGTCCTAGGAGTTTAAAACGCCCCTACGTAAGCAGCCTAAATGACGCCTCTGATTCTCTCGAAGTTCGGCATTTGGACGTTCGATACGGTCGGCTGGATCTCGCTGATCGCGGCCACGACGAATGCGTTCAACGGCGCGCTCCTGGCGCGGCGGCCGGACCACTATAAGAACTTCACCGTCGTCGGCATCATCATACTGGCGTACGCGGGCGGCATCGGCGGCGGCGTCCTCCGAGACGTCCTGCTGAACAACATTCCGAGTCCCCTTATGAACCCGTGGTATCTCATCGCATGTTTCCTCGCCGCGGCGGCGGCACTCGCCGTCGATTACTACAGCGCTCAGCGTTTTAAAGACGGCCTCTTTCAGTTCATGACGGCGTTTACGCTCCCGTGGTACGCCATCGTCGGCGCACAGGCGGCGTTGGCCGCCCATCTCGGATACTTCGCAGCGGTCGTTATCGGCATTATTGCGACGACTGCCGGTCGCTGGATCATCGACGTCGCCTGCAACGTCACGCCGAAGCAGCTGGTGCGCGGCGAGCACTTCGTCGCCGCCGCCGCGCTGACCGGGGTCGTTTACCTCGTCTGTACGGCGGTGCTGGGTTGGGACGTAGTGATCTCGACGGCGGTGGGAGTGGCGGTCGGCTTCGGCTACCGGATGCTCTCGCTCGCGTTCGGCTGGGAGGAATGGGAGCCGTGGGAGCCGGCCGGAGCAAAAGCGGAGGAGAAGCCGCGGAAACGCTTGGGCGAAGGTCTGCACGCGGAATTTACGGCGAAGGTCGATGAGTAAAGAGGGAAACGCCGCCGGTGCCGGCTCGTTGGTTACGCACCGCGAGTTCAAGCTGTTGCTCAAGCCCGAAAAATTTCCGCACCGGCGCTCGCTACTGGAGTTCAACGAGCTGCTCGCCCGAACGGCCAAAATGCTCGGGGTCGACTACGAGCCGGTCGAATCGCTGGATACGCAGCTGCGCATCGTGCAGTTTTACGACACGAAGAGCGAGGAGTTACGCAAGCACAAGCTCATTTTTCGCATCCGTCAGATTCGCCAAGGCGGCTGGCCCGACGAAAGCTGGGAGTTGACGTTTAAGTGCCGGGCCCCGGAGTACGACACGGCGGCAGCATTTAACACGGATACGACCATGACGAAACTCCAAAAGAAGAAGTTCAAGGAAGAGCTCATCCGGGGCGACGCGCCGGGCACGATGAAGCGCATCTTCTCGAACAACGTTATCGTGGAGTATCCGGAGATACAGGTCGAGTTTCCGGTGTCGCGTTTGGCCGAATACTTGCCGCACTTCGGCTCCCTGGGGCTCGACCCCAACGAAACCCTCTCCATCGTGGCCGGTGCGAAGGTCTTCGAGCTGCAGAGCACGCTGGGGACCTTGAACTTCGGACACGGCGTGAGCGCGCACACGTCACTTGCAGTCTGGGCACGACCGCTGCCCGATACGTTCGAACCGCTGATTGCGGAGTTCGGCTACTCGACTCGCGTGGTAGGCGACGAGCATAACGAGAAGGCGCAAAAGCGCGCCGACGACTTCTTCAAGGCGCTTCAGCTGCCGCTCAAGGACTACCTCGCCGAGGGAACCACGAAGACGGCGCTGATCTACGGGGACGAGGCTTCCTAAGCGTGAGTTTTGCGACGCTCGCGCTGGTAGCGTTTGCACTTTCGATCGACAACTTCACCATCGCGCTGGCAGTAGGCGCCCAGACGCCAAGCCGAACGCTGATGTCGGCGTTGCGGCTGCCGATCGTTTTTGGCGTGTTTGCCGCCGTCGCGCCGGCCGTCGGCTGGTTCGCGGGCTCGCAAGTCGCGGGGCTGCTGACGCGATACGGCGGCGTGGCGGCGTGCGCGATCCTCGTCTACGTCGGTTGGCGAACGCTGCGCTCGGCGTGGCAATCCGTCAACGCGGGGCTGGATGCGGCGTCGCTGCCGGCCGCGTTAGCGCTGGGTCTGAGTACGAGCATGGATTCGCTGGCGGTGGGCTTTGCCATGGCGCTGGCCCACGCAAACGTGCTCGCGCTGGCAACAATTAACGGGGGCGTCTGCGCCGTGCTGTCGCTCGTGGGAATCGTTGCAGGCGAACGCATCGGAACCAGCTTCCCGTCGCAGAGCCGATTCGTTGCCGGGTTGGTCCTCATAGCGGTCGGTCTGCGCGCGCTTCTTAGCGTGCATTGACGGGCGAGGCCGCAGGTCAGCGCAGGCCGGCTACGCCCACGATCGCGCCGCTCGCAATGAGCAGCGCGGGATTGATGCGCGTGCGAAGGCTCGCGGCAAAGACGGCGAGAGCGACTGCGAGCGTCAGCCAGTTGTGAATCGCACCTTTTCCAAACGTAATGAGGCCGGCCACGGCCATGCCGATCGCGACCGGACCTAATCCCTTCTGAATGGAATCGCGCCACGGCCAGCCGGCGAGCCGGTTCCAGATTCGTCCGACGGCAAACGTGAGGAAGCCGGTCGGCAGAAAAAACGCTAGGGCCGCAACGAGCGCGCCCAAGAAGCCTGCCACGAGATAGCCGACTTCGGCTACCATCATCATGTTGGGGCCGGGCGACATCTGGCCGACGCTGTAGACGTGCACGAGCTGCTCGTCCGTCAGCCATTGGTGAACGTTGACGACGAGGTTTTTCATTTCCGGAAAGGCCGCCATCCCGCCGCCGATCGTCAGAAATGAAAGGTAAGAAAAGACGCCGGCTAGCCGAGGGATTTGATCCATTGTTCCTCCTCGGCAGCCTTCTCGTCGACCTTCGGTTTCGGCCTGAACGTAAAGATGGCGACGCCGCCGACGATGACGAGTACGACCGGCACGCTGAGCTTGAAGTAGTTCACCAACACGACGGCGGCCAAAACGAAGAACCCGTCGTAGAATCCGCGCAACGACTTCTTGCCGATCGAAAACCACGTCGCGGCAATCAGACCGGTTGCCGCCGCGGCGACGCCGCGCAGCGCCGCGTCGACGAGCGGGCGATCGACGTGCGAACCGTAGACGACGCCGGCCGCCGTCATGAAGATAAAGGCCGGCAAGCACATCCCGATCATGGCGAGCACCGATCCGAGCGGGCCGCCCAAACGATCGCCGGCGAGGATTGCCATGTTGGTCGCGTTGAGCCCGGGCAGCGTGTTGCTGATCGACGTCAGCTCGAGGAACTCGGTGTCGTCGATCCATTTTTTCTTCCTGACGAGCGCATCGCGCAAATAGGCCACGACGCCGCCGCCGAAACTGATGGCGCCGATCGTCAGGAACGTGACGAAGAGGTCGGTCTGCGAGACTTTTCGCTCACTCATGGCTTTGCGGCGGATTGCCTTTGAGCCGGTAAACGAGCCCGGTCTTCGTCGTCCCGAGGTAGAGCCATCCCTGCGCGATGAGCTGCAGTTTGATGTACATCTCCGTTACGCGTTGCTTGACGATGTCGGTAACGTCTTCCCGGCGTTCGAATCGGGCTTGAAACGCGAACTCGCCGCACATGACCTTGTGATCGCCCAGCGAGCGCCACAGCGAGATGTTGGCTTTGGTTTCCAGGCCTTTACCGAAGTCCAGCATTCCTAAATCGAGCAGCACTTCTTCGACCAGCGTTGAGTTGACGAGCTCGACCCTCCCTTCCGCCGATCCGATCAGCCCGCTCAGCGCGGGGAGCGCGCGAGCGATGGTTTTGAGGTTCGTGCGATCGGCTTCGTGTACCGAGCTCAGCGGGAAGATGCAGTTGTGCGAATAGAGCAGCCGGTATCCGCCGACTTGATCTTTGAGCGGAACGGCTTCGGATTTGAACTTCACGCGGTATGGGCCGTCGATCTTGGGACGCACGTCGACCGACGCGGCAAGTGCCATGTCGGGATTGCGAAACTTGAAGACGATCTCCGGGTCCTCGATCGGAAAACCGTCCTGATACGGCGTTCGGCGCCGGAGGATGTACGAGTTGTTATAGAGCCGGAAGTCGGCGGTATCGAGGAACATCACTTCGCGTATGCGCGGACGGCGCTTCGAAAGGTCGTACTGCTTGTACGCGACCCCTTTGACTTTTGCGGCCGCTTCGGCAACCAGTTCGCTAAACGACGTAAAGCCGTGAACCGTGAAGAAGAAGTCCGGTTTGAGAATCAGCTTCGCGTCGAAAAACTGGACCTTGTCGTGCGGGTTGCCATCGGCGTACGTGAGTTGTTTCGGTGCGTGCGGTTTGGCCGTTGTCGTCGTCATTTTACCGTGTATCCTTTGGATTCCATGCAGGCAGCAAAGGCGCGGCGGAAGTTGTTCATGTTTTGCGATTGCTGCTGTTGGGCGGCGGCCTGTGCATACTGTTGTTCGGCGTTGTTGAGTGCGGTTTGGCGCCGATGGCCGACGAGCGCGCCAGCGACGGCACCGATCGCCGCGCCCTGCCCGGCGTTGCCCGCCACCGCACCGATCGCCGCACCGCCGGCGGCACCGCCGGCAGCGCCGCGAACGGTTCCGCCTTGATGCTGCGTTGCCTGTCCGGGCGTCGCGGGCGGGAGATTCGCCGGATCGATGCCGGTCTTGCTCTTAGCGGACTTGTAACAGATCGATTCGTCGTTGGTCTGCTGCGTCTCGCTCTGATGGTCGTTCGGATAAACGTAGACGCCGAAAAGCGAACTCAAGGTTTGCGACGACGCAGACTGGGGCGTTGCGGCAGCGAGAAGAGCGGGGATGAGTGCGGCGGCCAAGACCCTGGCGTTGTGCATTGCGGTACTCCTAGAAGGTCCATCTGAAGTTCAGACGTGTCGTCCAACCTGGGGCGTCCTTTATCGTTGCCAGGTTTTGCTCGATCTCGTAAGAGACCTGGAGCGGACGCAGGCGCTGGAGGCGAGGTGCGACGCGTCCGATGCCGACGCCGAGGCCGATGCCGATCGGCACTTCCGTCCACTTATTGCGGACCCAGTCGTAGGTCACGTTCATGCTCGACAGCCCCACGCTCCAGCCTCCGGGGGCGGTCCAGCTGACCACGGGCGCGATCTTGCTTTGACCGACGGCGGAGCGCGACGAAGGTCCAATAATGGAGAAGTAGTTCTGCGCGAAGAACCCCAGCGTCCAGCCGCCGCTGCGTAATTGGTAACCGCCCGCCGGTCCGATCGAGTACTTGCCGCTTCCCAGCGACGAATTTTGAGCCGTGGGGACGCGCGCGGAAACACCGGCGAGCCATTGCCCGCGCGCGCCGTTGACCACCTTGAAATCGTAGAGCGAAAGATCGCCCGCTCCGGTAATGGCCTCGGGAGGCGCCGCGATCACTACCGGATACCTGATTCGCAACAGGTCGCCGGAACCGAGCAGGAGTTGCCCCGCCCAGTTGTACTGTACGCTCGACCCGCCTTCGCCGTCGTAATTCGGCGACGCTTCGACCTCGAGCGACACGTACGGGGAAGGCGGCGGCAGCGCCGCACCCGTATCGGCGCGCGCGCGGCCGAACGTCGCTGCGATCGCGAGTAGAGCGAGCGCTACAGACCGAACGAATATCCCAATAGCGGACCCCACATGCTCAGTTTTTGAACCGGCGAGTCCGGCGGAAACGCATTGTAGTTGAGCGTCCGGAACGCGACCACCATCGATTGGCCGTGATCGAACATGTAACCCGCGCCGCCGTAACCTTCCCAGGTTTGCTGCGTAGCGCCGGCGCCGTAATCGATGTAATACGGAGCGAACCAGTGATTGTCTCCGCTGAAGATTTTCCCGTTCAATCCGAAGACGACGTCGTTAGCCAGCGGCGAAATCCTGACCGTGCCGGCACGGGTGATTGCGAGTTTCGAGCCGCCGATCGTACCGGTCCATGCGAGATTGGTCGTCAGCGGAAACTGACGCCATCCGACAAAGAGGTTTGCGTCGCCGTTGTGACCGTGCGCGAGCGAGAAACCGGCGCCGAGCTCCCAAATCGATGCGGCGAGCCGGCTATTCGTGACGAGCGAAACCGGTATCTTGACCTTTCCGAGCGGCCCGGTGAACGAAGAGTTGAAGCTCGCCGTGCTCGATAGGTTCATAAAAATGTAGTCGCCGAAAAATTCGGCATCGCCCTTGCGAACGTTGAAGGCCATCTGCCCCGCGGAGTTGAGGCTCGACAAATAATCGCTGGGGCCGACTTGGACGTTGTTTGCGAACGAGCCGCCCCCGCCGCCGAGCGGCAGCTGCGGGATCGTGTACTTGACGTTGGTGCGAACGGTCGGAAGCCACAGGTATGGTGCGAGCGTGACGTGCCAACTCCCGTCGTACGCGCGGTCCATCGGGGTTGCATTCCGCGTCACGGGGGGTGCCGATGGAGCCGGGGTCGCGGCGGGGGGTTCTTGGGCTTGGGCCGCGGCCGCCGCCAGCGTAAACGCCAAGGGCACGAGGGCCAACGACAGGTAGCGCTTCGGTGAGTGCATCTGCTGAATGGATCCTTTCCAGGTCATTGTACGCGCGGCGGCGATGCCGGTCTATCCGAAACGCGCACGGTTTGCGCGCGTTTGCGTTTTCCGGATAGCGGGCGGCCGCCGGATAGATATCATGAAGAGTGCGTGGAAGCATACCGTTACACGGCGCGCATCGGCTCCGGAAGTATCGCCGAGGACCTTTCGTATGCCAAGCTGCTGGAAAGGACGCTGGAGTTCGTCCTGCGGGCGGCCGTCGCGAAAGCGATCGACGAGTTTGCCTGGGAGCAGGAGGAGTTGCGGCGCTCCGGACTGCGCGCGATCGAATTCGTGCGCGACGGTAAGGCGATTTGGTGGGATGCCGAGGCTTTCGAATTAGAGCAAAAGGAAGCGTGGCGCGAGCGTATCGCCAAACGCTTCTCGGAAACCAACGAACTCGACTCGGGCTTCTTCGTGCGCCTCGATCGGGATTTGCGCGATAAGCTGCGGCGCGCCGGATACGAAGTTCCCTCGCTTGTATCGAACATGCGGGACCTATTTCGCGAAGTCGGTGCGGACGCGACCGATCGATCGGCCGAAGCCCGCGAACGTCTCGTCGGCGAAATCCTCGAAGTCTAGAGGGACGTTCGCGCGGCGAGCGTCGTTTGTCATCCTGAGCGTAGCGAGCGTTAGCGAGCGCAGTCGAAGGACAGCGATCCCGTTTGCTTTCGCCGGTTTGTGGCACTACCAAAGTTCGCGCGACTCGTAAGGAATCGCGATCGGTGAGCGTTGGAGTGGTCCTTCGACTCCGGCGCTTCGCGCCTGCGCTCAGGATGACATGGGTTCGTTCGCGGGTATCAGCGCGAAACCGCCTGCAAAACGCGACGCGCCGGCAGCGTCTCGGCGGCGGCAATCGCGGCCAGTCTGAGCGTGAGCTCGTCGGCGCCGGCCACGGAAAGTGCGGCACCTTCGGCAAGCAGTGAAGCCAGTTCGCGCGGCGGCAGCTTTCGTTCGAGGCGGCGCACGTTCGGTCCGATCCACGGCAAGAGCAAAGGCAGCCGAACCAACGCGTGCCGTTCGCGGAACGCGTCGACGAAGCCGAGCAGTCGTGCTGCCGTGGACCACTCGTCCAGCGACGCGGCGACGAGGAACCATACGTCGAGGTACAACGCGCAGATCTTCGGATCGCGAGCGTCTTGCGATAAGTAGTCGAATGCTTTGCGCAACGATTTCACCGCAGCGGGCGCGTTGCCGGCAAGCAGCTGACAGTGCGCGATGTTAACCATCTGCCACGCCGCGCGCGCCGCATCCGCGCACTGTTTCATGATCGTTAAAGCTTCGTGTCCCGATGCGATCGCCCCGCGATAGTCGCCCTGAAAGCGCTTGGCTTCGCCGAGGTTTCCGATGACGATTCCCAGCCAATGGCGGTCCGATCCCCAATGGCAATCCGGCCCGGCAGTCGCGAGCGCGAGCGCCAACGCGTCGTCGAGGTACCGTCGAGCGGCTGCGACGTCCAGCTCCAGGTCCATCGCGGCAACGCCGAGGCCGTTTAACGCGCGCACGACTCCCATGGCGTCGCCGGCCGTCTGAAGCGATTCCCGGGATCGTTCGAACGCCGCTCGCGCACCGGGAGCGTCGTTGCGGCCGATGAGGGCTGCGCCGAGATACGCGTATCCGTTTCCGGCGGCCGTTGCGTCACCGCGATCGTCGCCGCATGCGATCAGCTCGCGTGCCGTGCGTTCGAGCGCTGGAAAATCGGACGTGCGTTGAGCCGTTTTTGCGGTCGCGATGAGTTGCTCTTCGGTCACGCCGTGGCTCGAACGGCGTGATGTGC
>JAFAHZ010000109.1 GCA_019236975.1 Vulcanimicrobiota bacterium
ACCGCCGGTTGCGTTGGCGACGAAAAGGTTGCCGTGAAGATCGAACGCCACCGCTTGCGGGCTGCTCAACGATGACGTCGCGATCGCGGCGTCGAGTTTGCTCCCCAATCCGGCGTACACGGACACCGACGGCGGGTTAGCTTGCGCGACCGCAACGAGCGGCGCCGCCGAAATCGTCCAGTTGCTGGTGCTGCAGGTTCCCCCGCCGGAACACGTTGTCGTGCCGACCGTAATCGGCCAGGAACCTTTTGCCGGGGTCTGCGGCGAGCGAATGAGGACGTTGTTACCGAGAATCGAGGTTGTGTATCCGCCGCCGACGGTGACGCTAAAAGCCGGCGAGCCGGGCCCGAATATGGCGTTGCCGTCCGCGTCGAGCGCGACGGCCAGCAGCGACGCCGACTTCAGAGGCGTGATTTCTAGGCGCGTGCCGCCGAAATCGGCACTCGGCAACATGGAAAGATCGCCGGTCAGCGGCAGCACCTCAATGCTGTTCGGAATGCCGGCGAGCGTAATGTTTGGAACGTTCGCGTGTCCGGCGACGACGTCGATCGGAAACGATTGGTTTTGCGAGAGAACGTTGCCCGAGGGCGATTGGGTGCCGGCGTTCCAAGCGTCGTACGTTGCCATCGATCCGGTGTAACGGCCGGGGCTCAGCGTAAATGCGATCGTGCAGGTAAGACCGTTCGTAGCCGTATCGATCGAGCAACTGGGCGCGTTGGGTGCGAGCTGGGCGTTCGCGGTGAACTTTGCCGTGCATGCGGCGCACGAGCCGGCGGGTGCGATGGTGACCGAGACGGCAGCGGTGCTGGGCGACAGGTAGTGTGCGTGCCGGTGCCTCCGAAGTGGAATGCGCAAAACGATTTTCGCCGCCACCGCCCCGTGATGGGCGTCGCCCCGCACGGCGGCTCCCGGCGTGCCGGCGACCGGTGCCGCGGCCGGAACGATTCGTCCCAAGCCCGACGAGCAGCCGCTGGCGGCGAGGAGGAGCGAGCAACCGAGGAGAGCGATGCGTATCAACATGCGTCCATTGTGGCGGCGCACCGTCCACGGACCGTCCACGAACTCGCATCGGCGGTTAGTAGCGGAAGATTAGCGGTAATCCGGGCCGTAAGTCAGCGGATCGCTGGTGAACCGCCCCGTCGAGCAGCACCTCGGCGACGTAATCGGCAGCGCGGAAAAACTCTGCGAGGCCCGAAGCTGCTACCGCTTTTGCGGCGGCTGCTTGCGGAAGATCGCCCGGTACGCCGATCCGCAAGCCCGTGATCTCTTTAACGCCAAGTTGATGATCGAGCGGCTCGCGATTCTTCGACGCCGGCGACGTCGCGAAATTCACGTATAGTATTTCCGGTTCGGTCAAGGGCGAGTTGACGGCGATGCCGATGGAAACTTGCGGCGCCAAATACGGCGCGTGATACGCCCACGTCGCAAACGCAGGATGCTCTTCGGCATCTTTTGGGTCTGCCGGGCGCAGCGCGATGCCGAGCGGGCACGCGCCCTCGCGGCGGCGCATCCAGCGTTCCCACAAACGAGTGCGAAACGCGGGTTCGCGGCGCGAAAGGGCGAGATCGTCGACCCACAGCAGCTCGACGTACGCGTTGCGAAAAAAGAAACGGCGGTTTGCGGTGCCCTGACCCGTGTGGGTATTGGCCGAGCCCTCGGTCAGTCCCAGATCGATGAGCGACTGCGCCTGAGGTGCGCCCGGATCGCAAATAACGACGAGATGATCGAGCGCGAGCTGCATCAGGGAAGAATCGCCGTGCCTTCGATTTCCACGCGCGCGCCTTCTTCGAGCAGCGCCGCGACTTGCACGAGCACCATCGCCGGATAATGCTCGCCGACGATCTCTCGGTAGGCGCGGCCGAGCTCGCGCAAGCACTCGCGGTAGGCGTCGTTGTCGGTGACGTACCAGGTGAGCCGCACGAGGTGTTCGCCGGAGCCGCCGGCGGCGCGAAGAACCGCCATGACGTTGCGCAGCGCTTGGCACGCCTGCTCGAAAAAATCGTTCGACACCATCACGTTGCGCTCGTTCCAGCCGATCTGACCGGAGATGGCGAGAAACCGGCCTTGCGCGACGACGCCGTTAGAATAGCCGCTCGGCCGAGGCCACCCGTCGGGGTTAATGCTTTGCGCCATCGCTCACCGTTCGAAGAACGACCGTTACCGTCATCGAAACGAGCAAGTTCACCACCAATGCGTAGAGCGCGATGAAGCCGGTGAGCGACGTCCCGAAGACGTGGAGCGTATAGTTCGATCCGAATCCGCTCGCAAAGGCCATCGTGCAACTTGCGACCAAGCCGCAGCCCCAACCTGCGAGCAGTGCCTTGGGATGCAGCGCACGCGTCCACAGACCCAAGACGAAGGCCGGAAAGATTTGCAGCATCAGCGCGCCGCCCAAGAGCTGAAAGTCGATGACGTAGGGCACCCGCACGAAAAAGATAACGGCCAGGGCGGCCGCGCACATACCCAGGGTCAGCAATTTTGCCACGCGCGTTTCGACCGGCGAACGCTCGGCCGAAAACGTGCGAAAAACATTACTTGCGAAAAGGTTCGCCGCGCCGATACACATGATAGCGGCGGGAACCAGCGCCCCGATCACGACGGCGGCGTCGGCAACGCCGGCAAACCATTCGGGGAAGAAGCGTGCGAACAGCAACGGTACGATGCTGCTGGCGGCGGATTGCGGAACGTCGATTCCGGCAGCAATCGCGCAGTAGCCCAGCAGCGCCAGCAGCCCGAGCAGCAGCGAATAGATCGGCAGCAGCGCGGCGTTGCGGCGCAGCACCGCTTGACTCTTGGCGGAAAGCACGCTGGTAATCGAATGCGGGTAGATGAAGAGCGAGAGAGCGGAGCCGAAGGCCATCGATGCATACGTAAAGTATTGCGACGGCGCCAGATAAATCGACGACGGCTTGGGTCGTGACTGCAGCACGCTCTGCGACGCCGCGAAGACGTGCTCCCAGCCGCCGAGCTTGGCGGGAATCACGATGACGGCGGCGATGACCGTGACGTAGATCAACGCATCCTTGACGAAAGCGATGAGCGCCGGCGCGCGCAGGCCGCTCGTATACGTGTATCCGGCAAGAAGCACGAAGCCGATCGTCAAGGCCGGCAATCCGTCGTGCGCGGCGAATCCGCCTCCTAACTGAGCGAATACTGCTTTCATTCCGACCAGCTGGAGCGCGATGTACGGCATCGCCGCGACCACGCCCGTCAATGCGATGGCGACTTCGAGCGCGCGATTGCCGAACCGGTCGCGCACGAAATCGGCGGTCGTTACGTAGCCGCGTTCGCGCGCGACGCCCCAGAACCGTACCAGCACGACCAGTGCGACCGGGTAAGCGATCGTTGCATAGGGGACTGCGAAGAATCCCAAGGCGCCGACCCCGTACACGAGCGCCGGCACCGCGATGAACGTATACGCGGTATAAAGATCGCCGCCGAGCAGAAACCACGAGACGACCGTTCCAAAACCGCGGCCGCCGAGCGCCCACTGCTCGAGCGACTCCAGATTCGCGCCGCCCCAGCGCGCCGCGAGGAATCCCATGGCAGTTACCGCCAGCACGAGGCTCACGAGAACGATCGACGCGTTAGACATCGCGGCCTTTGGCCAGCCACACGACGACGCCGAGAATCGCTGCGGTGATCAATACCCACGCGAGCTGGTACCAGTAGAAAAACGGCATGCCGAATAGTGCCGGCTCCGGATGGTTGTAGAGAAACGGCAGCAGCGTCGCAACGAACGGCACGATCAGGAGGACGTACGCTTTACGCACTAGCGCTCCAACGGCAAGGATCGTTCGGCCCAAATCTGTGAGAGCGAAACGCGCCCCAGGATCGTTGCGAGAGCCATGCCGGCAAGGCAGACGGCCGCGCCGACGAGTTGATGAGGCTCGAACGACGCGCGCAAAACGAACGTGCTGGCAACGCCCGCAACGATCGGCACGAGAAAGCCGAAGAGTCCGGCTCGCGCGGCTCCGATTTTGGAGATCCCGTAATTCCACACCGGCCACGTGAGTACGATCGGGAAAACGACGGCGAAGAGGAACGGTCCCCACACGCCCCACCCGAGGTGTGCGAGATCGGCGTGCAGCAGCCGCGGAATGCCGGCCGGCAGAATCATCAGCATGCCCATCGTCATCGTGATCGCCACCAGCGCGGTGGGGGAATACCGATCGAGCAAGCGTGCCGTGGCGACGTTGTAGCACGCAAACGAGATCGACGACAGCAGCGTGAGCAGATCGCCGATCCGAAACGTCGCGTGACCGGCGAATGCACCTTCGAAGATCGCGATCCCGAATAGCGCCAACCCGGCTCCGATCCATCGCATGCCGCCGATGCGCTCTCGTCCGACGAGCGCGACGATCGCTAGCGTGAATACCGGCGCCGTCGCACCGAGCAGCGACGACGCAAAGGCGCTCGTATTTGCCAGTCCGAGAATCCAGAGATACTGGTAGAT
Source organism: Vulcanimicrobiota bacterium (assembly GCA_019236975.1). Classification (GTDB taxonomy): domain Bacteria; phylum Vulcanimicrobiota; class Vulcanimicrobiia; order Vulcanimicrobiales; family Vulcanimicrobiaceae; genus JAFAHZ01. Next base: position 4,457 of record JAFAHZ010000109.1, read on the forward strand.
GCCGTAGCCGCACGCGGCGCAGATCGCCAGCAGCACTGCGTCCTCGCGGCGGAAGCGGATCTTCTCGCCGGTCGCGCGGACCAGTGCGAACGCGAGCGGCGTCATGGCCAAAAAGCGCAGTGCCGTGAATGCGAGCGGATCGAGGTGGACGATGGCGCTCTTGACAAGCACCACATTGAGGCCCCAGCAGACGATCACGTACAGGAGCCCCAGGTAGACGAGCACGAGCGCGGCAGTTCGCGCAGCCGCCGCCGGGGGCCCGCGCCGGGAAAGGAGCACAAGGTTTGCGGGCGCCGTGGGGCAAAGCAGGCGCTACAGCTGGAGACTTTTATTAACGAAAGGGCGTGCAATGTCGGTTACCCAGCCTCCCACGGATGCCCCGTTCGGTCTTCAACCCAACGTCGCGGCGGGATTAGCCTATCTGCTGGCCATCCTGGGCGGAATCATCATGCTCGTTGGCGGCGGGACGAACAAGTTCGTCAAATTTGCAGCGGCTCAGTCGATCACGTTTTGGGTCTCGTACATCGTCGTGTGGATCGCGCTCGACATCATCGTCGTGATTACGCACATGTACTTCTTAGGGCTGCTGTTCCTATTGCTGTGGCTCGTCTCGATCGGCGTCTGGCTTTGGACGACCATCACGGCGTTCCAAGGTAAGGAAGTCCGCCTGCCCGTGGTAGGCGACCTCACGCAGAACATCTTCAAGTCGATGCTCTAGAGGCGCTAGGGCGCCCATGGCGGCGGCGCGTCGGCGGGCCGCTGGACGTTCGGCTGCCACACGTTGGCCGGCATCGATGCGCCGGTATCCCGGTTTTCGTACGTCACATCGATAAGTGTCCCGGGCGCGGTGCCATTCGGCACCGCGCCTCCATCGTCGCCCTGGCCTTCCGGCGCCAGAGCCTCCAGCGACCCGTCGAGGTCGCCCGCCAGCGCCGCGTACGGGGCGATCCGAAAGGTACGGAAGGTCACGCGCTCGCTTCTCGTCGCCAGGACGGTGCCGTCCGGTCCCGTCGCTCGTGCCGCGACGCTAACCTGCAGCCGGCCTTCGGCGACCGAGTCGTTGCCCTGCTGGTAGACGGTGCAGCCATCGTCGGCGCAAGGTGACGCAGCCGGCGCCGGCATCGGTGAAAACGCGATCCAGGCCGTCGCCGTCAGTACGCATCCGGCCGGCGTCGTCACGGCGCACGCCGGTACGGGAGATGGCGCGACCGGCACGAGGTCGCGCGGATCGCCGCCGGCCGCGATCGCGCCGGCGACGGCGGTCCGGGCCGCAGCGACGGCGCGGAGCAGGGCGTCGTGTACGGCAACGCTCGCTTGACGCCGCAGCGTCACCTGCGCCAGCGCGTGGGCGCCGTGAACCATCGTTTCCGACAACGCGAACAACAGCATCAGGACGAAGACCGTGCGCAGCAGCATGAGTTTGGTATTACGGCGCGCCGGTCGGCGCGGGAACCAGGCCTGGTGCGCGCAGCTGGGTTCCCGGAAGCGGCGCCCGACGGTCGAGCGTCGCCTCGAGCGTGACCCGCTGGCTCGCGTCGGTTCGCGCTGCGGCCGTGATGGTAACGTAAACCGAACCATCTGCTTGCGGCGCCGATTGTAGCGACAACGCTACCGGCAACGGCGACGCGCCCGCCAGCGGTACGGTGGTCGCAACAGTTCGCGGTGCGAGCGACGTGCCGTCGTATTTGAGCGCGTCGAGCGCAATACGCAACTCCGATTCGGCGGCATCTTGCAGCGCGCCGCGGATCGCCATTCGGGCGCCGCTGCCAGCCGCGAAGGATCCCGCGCCGAGCGCGGCACCGGCAACGACCGCGAGGATGCCTACTGCGATGGTGGTTTCGAGGAGCGCGCTTCCGCGTTGCGTGACGGTGCCCACGCCGCACGCAGTGCCCGCAGCTGCGGCATCGGGAGACGCAGCAGCGGGCGCTCGAAGAGATACGTAACGAGAGCTGCCTGGGCGATCGTCGCCGTGAAGGCGATCTGCGTGTAGCGCACCTGCCAGAGCGGATCGTAATGCGGATCGTCGCCAACGTACGACGGGATCCGCAGGCGCAGCAGTTCGCGGGCGATCAGCTGGTGATACAGGTAGAGATTGTACGAGATGGCCGCCAGGAACCGCAGCGGCGGATTATCGAGCAGCAGCTGCAACGTGCGCGGCGAGAACAACGCGCCGAGCGCGATCGATGC
>JAFAHZ010000166.1 GCA_019236975.1 Vulcanimicrobiota bacterium
CGCAGCGTAAAGAAGTTGTCCCACTCCGTCGCGGTGACGATGACCGTATGCCACAAGAACGGTTCGAGCACGCGATTGAGCTCTTGTTTGTGCACCTTGAGCTCCATGAGTTTCCGCGCGTGTTCGATGGCTGCGTCGCGCGCGCTCAGCCAGATGCGTTTGGCCTCTTCTTCCTCTTCCGGCGTCAGCACGTCGCTGGCCGACATGCCTTTTTGATTGCGGCCCCATTCGAGCGGAAGTACGGGATCGGTCATCACGCGCTCGAGCAATTTTGGCGTCGGAATTGCACGAGAACTCGAGCTGTTCCGAGAGAGTACTCGGTGCGTGTTAAATTCGCTCAATACGAAGCGCGGAAACGTCACTTCGAGCGTGGTGAGTCGAACCCCGGCCGGACTCACCGAGTCCAGGAGCACCCGCGCGCTATAACCCATTAACGAAAAATTGCTCCCAAGATCAGCAACGCAAAAACGCGAAAAAGCGTCGATTTAGTTCCAGGTCAAGGAAACGAGGGCCGAAGTGTACTCGGGTACATGAGGCTCGAGTTGACGCAGACATGGGCTAAATCGTCGCTTTTTTAGCCGCGGTAGCGCAAGAAGGCGGGCACTTCGATGTCGTCCATATTCACCGGAGCGACGGCGTCGATCTTCCCCGTTTCGAACGCGTATCCGGCTTGCGACGGACGGTAGCGCGGCGCGCCAAAACCCGCGGCCAGCACCGTGACGCGTACTTTCCCGGTCATCGCCGGATCGATCGAGGCACCGAAGATGATCTGTGCGTCCGGATCGACCGCGCGAGAAATCATTTCGGCGGCTTCGTTGACTTCGTACATGCCCATGTCCGGACCGCCGGTGATGTTGAAGATGACGCCCCGCGCGCCTTCGATCGTCGTCTCCAGCAGCGGTGACGCGATCGCCTTCTGCGCCGCGTCTGCAGCGCGGTGCTCGCCGCTTCCAACGCCGATACCCATCATCGCCGAGCCGGCGTCCGTCATGATCGTCTTGACGTCGGCGAAGTCGAGATTGATCATCCCCGGCTGCGTGATGAGATCGCTGATGCCGGCAATACCTTGACGCAGCACGTCGTCGGCGAACGCGAAGGCTTCGGTCAGCGGCGTCTTCTTCTCGATGACTTGCAGAATGCGATCGTTAGGAATCGTGATAAGCGTATCGACCTTACTCTCCAGCTCGCCGATCCCGGCCTCGGCAACCTGCATGCGCTTCTTGCCTTCGAAGGCAAACGGTTTGGTCACGACGGCAATCGTCAGCGCGCCGGATTCGCGCGCGAGCTCCGCAATCACCGGCCCGGCTCCCGTTCCGGTGCCGCCGCCCATTCCGGCGGTGAGAAAGACCAAATCGGCGCCGTCTAGAATCATCGCGAGATCTTCGCGCGACGCTTCGGCGGCTTCGCGCCCGAGCGTCGGATTGGCACCCGCTCCGAGACCACGCGTTTGGCTTCCACCGATATGCACGGTGTTTTCGGTCATGGCGGACCGCAACGCTTGCACGTCGGAGTTGACGGCGTAGAATTCGACGCCGGCGAGCCCGGCCTGCACCATACGATTGACCGCGTTGCAGCCGCCTCCGCCGATGCCGATCACCTTGATCGTCGCGGCGTGTTCCGGCTCGGAAATGGAACGTCGTGCATCAGCCATGGCCTGCGATTCCTCCATCGGAAAGAGCGTGTCTTGTTTTTTTCTTAGTTCCATAGATCCGCCAAACTTTTCTTGATCCAGCCGAGTACCGAGCCGTTGCGCCGGCGGCGTCCGTTGGTTTCGGCGCCGTCGTCACCCGCTCCGAACATCACCAGTCCGATCGCCGTCGCATACTGCGGCTGCGCCATGGCGTCGGTGAGTCCGCCGATGGTATTGGGTGCGCCGACGCGCACGGGCAATCCGAAGACGTCTTCTGCGATTGGTCCGATGCCGGGGAGCAGCGCGCCGCCGCCCGTTAAAACTACTTCGCCGAGAACCAAATCGCGCGGCACGTTGTCGACGATCTTCTGCTTGGCCATGCGCAGCGTTTCGAGCACGCGCGGCACGACGATCGCGCGCAGCTGACTCGCGGTATGCTCTTTGGTAGAGCGACCGTCGAGCGTGCGCACTGCGAACGCTTCTTCCGTTACGTCGTTGGGAATGCCCGCACCGAGACGCTTCTTCACTTCTTCCGCCTCGGCGAGCGTCGTTTTCAGCCCCAGCGAGATGTCGTTGGTGAGAATGTTTCCACCGACGGGAATCGTCGCGGTGTAGATCGCGCTGCCCAGCGAGTAAACCGCGATATCCGTCGTGCCGCCGCCGATGTCGAGCAGCACGACCCCGACTTGTTTCTCTTCGGGCATCAGCGTCGCCGTCGAGCTCGCCAGCGGCTCAACGACGAGTCCGGCCGCTTCGAGCCCGGCGCGATGCACGCACTTCAGCACGTTGGTGATGAAGCTCGAACCGCCCGTGATGATGTGCGTATCCACTTCGAGCCGTCCGCCCGCCATCCCGACGGGATCGTCGACCCCTTCCTGACCGTCGACGGTAAAGTAGCGCGGAAGCGCGTGAATGATTTGCCGGTCGGCGGGAAGATTGATAATTTTGCTCGCGTCGACGACCCGGCGCACGTCGGTCGACGAGACCTCGCGATCCTCGCCCGACACCGCGACGACCGCACGATTATTGGTGCTGCGGATGTGATCGCCGGTTATGCCCACGAAGACGTCGGCTACGTGCATGCCGGCCATACGCTCCGCCTTCTCGGTAGCGGCTTCGATCGATTTGATGGTCTCGTCAAGATCGACGACCACGCCTTTGCGCATTCCCAGCGACGGCGCCTCGCCGACGCCGACGATTTCGAGGCCGTTGGGGCCATCCACGGCGACGACGGCGCACGTTTTGGTCGTCCCGATATCGAGGCCGCAAACGGTCTCTGGCTTCATCCGATCGATCACCTAGCTCCAGGCGGGCTAAACACGATATATTGTGTCTAGCTCGTATAAACCCTACTATCTATAGCAGGGCGAAGGCAGTTTCCGCAGGGTTTGCGAGCCGCCGCGCAACTCCTTGAGCATAACCCGGCGAAGAAACTGTTCACGACCTGTGCATAGCAGGGGGCCCCAACGAAGTTGGGCGGCGTGGAGCCAGCGGCGAACCGCCTTTTAAAGTAAACTTTAGCTAGGCCGATGAAAGCATAGATAGCTATGGAAGTGCGTCACGCCAGCCTTGAGCGCGGTCTTACTATTTCTTTTGTCATCGTGATCGTTTTGGTGATCGCGTTCTTCCCGATTACCTACTACGCGATGCAAGGGCTCACGGACCAGGCGCAGACCCTGCGCAACACGGTTATTCGCGGGCAGCTCGCCTACGCGAAGGTCGCGTCGGACGCCGACAGCCTGCGCGCGGCGACCCTCGAAGCCGCGACCAGCCCGGACGCCGCCAAGGCGGCGTCGCGCCTGGCATTGGCCAAGACGCTCGTGAAACAGTTCCCCGACGATGCGCGAGCGATGGCCGCCATCTTCTGCCCCGTCGACAAAGACGGAACGCCGGTCTGCCAGAGCACCGATGCCATTAAGATTCCGGCCGACCGCGTCGACGTAGCAAAAGCCGCCGGCACCTTCAATACGAGCGCCAGCGCGTTCGATTTCCAGGCGCTGTCGGCAGTGAGCCTCCTCCAGCAAGGCAAGACGAAAGAGGCCCTGATCCAGATCAACGGCCCGTCGTCGACGGCGTACGAGAAGCAGAACGCCGACGGTCAGGCGATGCTCGACGCGCTCAACCGGTATGCCGACCGCTCCTTCGAAGCTGTAAACCAAGCGCGCTCGCAGGCCTCGACCGAAATCGTCGTCGGCATTCTGATCGTGATCGCGGCCATCATCGGCGCCATGGGCTGGTTTCGTAAAACGACGTTCGCGAGCATCGGCCGCGCGGTCGAAGTCTTCGAGGCGATGGGCAACGGCGATCTCTCCCAGCGCATGCTGTGGCGCGGACGCGATCTGATGGGGCGTCTCGGCACCGCCATCGACGAGCTTGGAGATCGCCTCGCCGTGATGATCGCGCAGATCCAGTCGGCGTCCGTGACGGTACAGGGCGCCAGCGAGCAGAGCAACCACATCGCGCTCGAGGTCGACGG
>JAFAHZ010000310.1 GCA_019236975.1 Vulcanimicrobiota bacterium
CGGCGGCGATGAACGGCTTGGCGGCCGAGCGCAAAAAGACCGGGGCTTCGACGTCACCGCGCGCAAAGATGACGTCGCCGCGCGCATCGACGGCGCATGCGACGACGTGGTGAACCGACTCGACGAGCGGTCCCCGGATAAGCTCAACGCGGAAACCGGTATCTTGCAACTACGTCGTAACGAGGGCTGGTTCCACAATGACGGCGTCTTGCTCGGCGAAGACGGGGTTGCTCAAATACCGCTCGCCGGTATCGCAGCCGATCGTGACGATGATTTTGCCCTTTGACTCGGGACGCGCCGCAACCGCTAACGCCGCGGCGACGTTCGCACCGCTGGAGATACCGACCAGCATGCCTTCTTCTCGCGCCAAGCGCCGCGCCATCGCAATCGCATCCGCGTCGGTGACGCGAATGACCTCGTCGTAAATACTCGTGTTGAGGATCTTGGGCACGAAACCGGCGCCCGTTCCTTGAATCTTGTGCGGTCCCGGCTTACCGCCGGACAGCACCGGCGACGCATCGGGCTCTACCGCGATCATCTTGACGGCGGGCTTGCGCTCTTTGAGCACTTCGCCGACGCCGGTAATGGTGCCGCCCGTTCCGATTGCGGAAACGACGACGTCGACCGTGCCGTCGGTGTCGCGCCAAATTTCTTCGGCAGTGGTGCGCCGGTGAATCGCAGGATTGGCCGGATTTTCGAATTGCTGCGGCATGAAGTATTTCGACGGAGCGCTCGCGAGAATTTCGTTGGCGCGATTGAGCGCGCCCGTCATGCCCTGCGCGCCGGGCGTCAGCACGACCTGTGCGCCGTACGCTTTCAGCAGATTGCGCCGCTCTATCGTCATCGTGTCGGGCATGACCAGAATCAGTGGGTACCCTTTGGCGGCCGCCACGAATGCGAGCGCGATGCCGGTGTTGCCGCTGGTCGGCTCGAGTATCGTCATTCCGGGAAGCAGCCGTCCGTTGCGCTCGGCATCCTCGATCATCGAAACGCCGATGCGGTCCTTGACCGAGCCGGCCGGATTGAACGACTCCATCTTCACCAGGACCGTGCCGGGCAGGCCATTATTCAGACGCGGGATTTTGACCAATGGGGTGTTGCCGAAGGTGTCGGCCAAGTTTTCGTATATGCGTGCCATGATGTTGAGCTTAACCTTCGGCGGGCGCCGAGCGTTTCACCGCCGTGCCGCAGCTTTTGCCCTCCTTCCGCTGCTTCTGATGGGGGCGGCGCCCCCGTCGTCGCCGCCGGATTCGTCGATGGACGAGGCTCTAGCCGCAATCGAGCGATTCGCGCCGGTGGCCATGGCCGGCCAGCAGACGCCGGGCCTTTCGGTCGCGATCACCGACCGGACGAAGACGCTCCGCATCATCACGCTCGGGTATGCGAACGTCGACGCGAAACTTCCCGTCACGCCGCAAACGCGTTTTGCGATCGGCTCGATTACGAAGTCGATGACGGCGCTTGCGGCGATGCAGCTGCGTGACGAAGGAAAGCTCGACCTGGAGGCGCCGGTGACGCGCTACCTTCCTTGGTTTTCCATCGATTCGCACGGTCGGCCGATCCTCGTGCATCAGCTGCTCTCGCATACGGCCGGGATTCCCGACGACTTCTCGTCGGAGAATTCGTCACTTTACGACGTCGTCGCGCTGCGCGCCGCGACGGTGCTCTTTGCGCCCGGTACGAGCTGGTCGTATTCCAACGATGGATTTGGGACGGCCGGCGCGGTCGTCGCGCGCGTCGACAGCCGGCCGTGGAGCGCGAGCATCCAGCACCGCGTCTTCGACCCGCTCGGCATGACCGGCAGCGCGCCCTATTTTACTCCGCAGACGCAAGCAACGGCCGCGCTCGGCTATCAGTGGCGCGATAACGATCGTCCGGGAACCCTCGATCCCCCGCTGGTTCCATCACCCGTTCTCGATTTCGTCGATCCCGCGGGGTCGGTGCTGTCGACGCCGGAGGACATGGCGCGGTACATGCGTCTCTACCTCAACGGTGGGAAACGCCCCGACGGGACCCGCCTGATTTCGGCCCGCTCCTTCGACGCAATGACGGCGGCGGACCGGTTTTCGAATGGAAAGCCGGCCGGCTCTGCGTCGGTCGTGTTGGACGAGGCGCCGGCGTACTATCGGAAATACGGCTTCGGATTATCGGTGTTTGACGACGCCGGCGACCATCTGATCGGGCATACCGGCGGGGTTTCCGGCTACACCGCCTGCATGCAGATGAATCTCACCCGCGGCTTCGGCGTTATTGCATTTGCCAATCACGTCGAGGCCCCGCTGCATCCGTGCGCGATCGTCCTCTACGCAATGCGCGCGCTGAAGGCTCAAAGCGAGGGAACTCCGTTACCGGCGCAGCCGGTCGCGCCGGATCCTGCCCTCGTGCGTAACGCTGCGGAGTACGCCGGCACGTACGCCGCTGCAAACGGCACGACGCTGCGCCTCGTCGCAAGTGCCAGCCGGCTATCGCTCGTCGACGGCACGACCACGGCAACGCTCTATCCGCGGGACACCGATCAATTTTGGACGGACGACCCGAAGTATCCGATGTTCTTACTCGCGTTCGGGCGCGACAAGAACAAACGCGTCGTCGATATGACGTACGGGTCGCAGTGGTTTGCCAACGCGAACTATCGCGGTCCGCACGCTTTCGCCCATCCGCGGCGCTGGGACGACTTGCTCGGGCGGTACGAAAACACGTATCTCGGGCAGCCGTACGTCACGCGCGTCGTGATCGTAAAGAACCGGCTGACGCTCGACGGCGTCTCGCCCCTACAGCCGCGCGCTGACGGCACGTTTGGCTTGGGGACGTCGGTCGTGCGTTTCGACGCCTACGCCGGCGCGCAGCCGACGCGTCTAAGCATCGACGATACGCACCTCTATCGTATCGATCTTCCGTGAGCGCTAGTCGACGCCGATATCCCAGAGCAAGCCGAGATCTTTCTTGGCGAACGCGCGAAACGCGATCAGGGTTTCGGTATTGACGATACCGTCGAGCGCGCCGACGCGGTCGGTCACCAAATCGCTGAGCTGCTCGTGCTCCTTGACGCGCGCGATTGCGACGAGGTCGAAGGGCCCGGCAACCGAGTAGACTTCGGCAATGCCGTCGATCGCGAGCAAGTCGTCGGCGATCGAACGCAGCCGCGGACGTTCGACGTTCATGAGAATAAATGCGGTGACCATTGGGCGGTAGTTTCCTAGGCGAAGGCGCGCTCCTCTCGTACGCGAAGCAGGCCCAATGATTCGCTTTGCGAGCGCGTGTCAAGCCATCGCGGCGGCAGCGGGCACGAACGAAAAGGTTCGGTTGCTCGCCGAGTACCTGACGACGCTCGGCGATGCGGATCTCGTTGCCGCGACGCGGTTTTTCACCGGAAATCCATTTGCCGCGCGCGATCGCCGGACGTTGTCGGTCGGCGTCAAATCGATCCTGCGCGCCGCCCGGCGCGTTTGGGACTTCGACGAAGCAAAGCTCTCCGCAGCATATCGGACGTTCGGCGACTTGGGCGCGGCCGTCGGCTCGCTCGCCGGAGCGCCGCGCACTCCCACGCTTTTCGTCGACCGGCTCGCGCCGGCGACGCTCGACGCGCTCTTCGGCGACATCGCGGACGCCGCAGGAAAGAATGCATCGAAGCGGCGCGAGGCCGGACTGGAGCGCATCTTTCGCGCGTGTGAAGAACCGCTCGCGGCAACGTATGTGATAAAAATCGTTACGGGCGACTTGCGCATCGGTTTACGGGAGGGTTTCGTCCTCGACGCCATCGCACGCGCGTTCGACGCACCGCCGGCAGCGATTCGCCGCGGCCTCATGGCCTGCGGCGACGCCGGCGAAGTTGCGCTCGCTGCGAAGCACGCCACGCTAGACGACCTGCGGGTGCTTTACGGAACGCCGATCGGCTTCATGCTGGCGTCGCCCATCGCGTATGGGGAATCGTACGAGGCACTCGGCGGCGAAACGTGGATCGTCGAAGACAAGTACGACGGCATTCGCGCGCAGGCGCACGTCACCGGCGGTGAGGCGCGGCTCTTCTCCCGGCGGCTTAACGACGTCACGAGGTCGTATCCGGAAATCGCCGCGGCGCTCGCGCGTTCCCCCAACGCCATCTACGACGGCGAAATCGTTGCAATGGTCGACGGCCGCGTGCAACCGTTCCGCCGGCTGCAGGCGCGACTCCAACGCAAAACCGTCGACGACGACCTCGTCGCCGGCGTGCCGCTGGCGTACGTGATCTTCGACCTGCTCGCGCTGGGGGAAGACCTGCTCATCGACGAGCCTCTCGTTCGCCGGCGCGAACGGCTCGCGCAAACGATCCAATCGAATGCGACGCTCGTTCTCGCCCCGTTCGATCGCATCGAAGTGGTAGTCGCCGCCGACGTCAACGGGCGCTTCGAGACGGCGCGCGCGCGCGGCAACGAAGGGTTGATGATCAAACGTGCCGATTCGCCCTACGCCCCGGGCAGACGCGGCAAATGGTGGTACAAACTCAAGCGCGAGTTAACGACGCTCGATGTCGTCGTCATCGCGGTCGAATGGGGCCACGGGCGCCGCGCCAAGGTACTTTCGGATCTCACCTTTGCGGTGCGCGACGGCGGCCGTCTGCTTGCCATCGGCAAGGCGTACTCCGGCCTGACCGACGCCGAGATCGAAAGCCTGACGCAGTGGTTTCTCGCCCACCGGCTTCCCGCGGACCAGCGTCGGCCGAAAGCACGGGCTTCGGAGATTCCGGTCGAGCCGAGCATCGTGCTCGAGGTTGCCTTCGACGTCGTGGCCGAAAGCGATCTGCACGAAAGCGGTTTCGCGCTGCGCTTTCCGCGCATCGTGCGGATACGCGACGACAAGCCGCCCGAAGAAATTGACACGCTCGAACGCGTTCGCGAAATCTACCGCGAGATGCTCGAAAGAGAGGGTTAGTCTTTAGCCGCCAAAGCGTTTATGCCGTTCCTCACGAATTTGCCGCGCGCGCTCGGCAGCATCGAAGCCGGCGGTGGGCTCCTTGCGCTCGGTAAACGCCGCGCGCAAACGCGCGCCCGCAACTGCCAACAAGAGGCCGACCGCCAAGAGCGCGAGCACGAGGCGGCCGGGGATTTGCAGGGCGGCCAAGCTGGCGCAGACGACTGCCGCCAGCGCGAGCAGCGTTTCGCTCTTCGACAGCTTCAGGGTGACCCGCCCTCCACGCTATTTGTTCTTGAACTTGGCGACGCGCTTTTCGTTGTAGGCGGCGATGCCTTCTTTGGCGTCTTCGCTCTTGAAGAGCAGCGACTGCAGCTCGCGTTCGAGTGCGAGCGCGTCCTGCAGCGGCAGTTCCGCACCGGTCTGCACCGAGCGTTTAATGTGACCGACCGCCATCGGCGCCTTGTTCGGCGTGCAGAACTCTTTGGCGTAGTCGACGACCTGCTGACGAAACTCGTCGGCGCTGCCTTCGTAGATGTCGTTAACCAGACCCCAGTCCAAGGCTTGCTCGAAGCTCACGGTCTTGCCGGTGGCCATCAGCTCGATTGCCCGCGACTTCCCGACCATGCGCGCCAAGCGCTGAGTGCCGCCCGTACCCGGAAGCACGCCCAGCGCCACTTCGGGTAAGCCGATCTTTCCGGCGTTTTGACGCGCGATGCGGATGTCGGCGGCCATCGCGATTTCGAGACCCCCACCGACCGTGTGCCCGTTGAGCGCGGCAATGACTAGCTTGGGCGTTTGCTCCAGGCGGATGAGCGTTTCGTTGGCGTGCAGACAGAAGGCGTACTTGAACTCCGGTGTCACGGAGTTGAGCATGCCGATATTGGCACCCGCCGAGAAGAACTTCTCGCCCTTGCCGGTGAGCACGATAACCTCGACGTCGCCGTCGAAGCGCGCGTCGAGAATCGCGTCGTCGAGCTGACGCATCATCTCGTGGGTGTACGTATTGGCCGGCGGATCGTCCATCTCGATAAAGGCGACGTGACCGTCCTTCCAATAGTTGATGACGCGTTTGCCGTCGAGCGGGCGCGTTTCGCGCCCAAATGGAGTCTGCGTTTGGCCGTTGACGGTAGTGCTCATGCTAATTCAGATTCCCTTTCGGCGCGATCCAGTTTGCGTTTTTGAAGTAGTCTTTCAAGACGGTTTCGTCCGCTTCGCTCGGCAGAACGCTGGGCGCGTACGCCGTCCATTCCTCCTCCGACAGCTTGCGGCCGTCGACCGAGTATCGCTCGCCGGCGTAATCGCCGATCTTCCGGTTGAACTTCATATCCGGAACGTAGAGCTTGGTCTCGCTCGGATTGACTTCGTTGACGCGCGCCACCGTAGCGGCTACCTCGTCGTAGAACTGCCGGCGCGCACGTTCGTTGAGGTGCTCCTTATCGACCGGATCGGCGGTCTTGTCCTCGTCGACGCGTCCTTTGATGCCCCACGTGTACGCCCACTGCGCCGAGCCGGAGTGATCGGTGCCGAAGAGATCGAGCGAACCCGAGATCCACTTATTGTAATACTTCTGCTGCAGCTCGACCGGAATGACGGCGGCCTTCGCAATGCGGCGCAGCCCCGTGATGCCGGTTCCCATGTGGAACGACTCCTCCTTGAGCATCGGCCCCATCGACTGCGCGAGGGGCGCGAAGCTCGAATGCTGCAGCATCGTCAGTTGAAACTTGCCGTCCCGATCCATGAAGTTGGTGTAGGCGAAGAAATCGAGCCAATGCGTGACGTCGTCGTTGAACGCATTCAGCAGGCGGTTTTTCTTTCCGAAGGCGCGGCGCTCGAGCATCTTCTGCGCTTCGATGCGGCCTTCGCTGCCGAAGTGATTGACGAGCAAGTGGCACATCTGGTAGCCGTGGCGCGTCTCTTCGACCATGATGCGAACGAGCGACGCGAGATCGTACTCGCTCGGCGCGTTGTTGACGAGAAACCGCTGCTGCTCGTTGGACGCGAACTCCGTGTCGCCCTGAAAGACGACCATGTTCAAGACGGCGTCGCGCATCCGTTGATCCGGAATTTCGCGCACTTTCTCCCAGCGACGATCGCCTTTGAAATCGCCGAAGTAAATCTCCGGCACGGGCAACTCGCCGTACTTGGCTTCGAATTCGTAGCCCGGCATGAAACGCTCGATCAGGTCGCGATCGAGCCCGATGTCGTGCTGCCATTCCTCGAGCATTGCGATCCAGTCGTCGAACGTGGAGATCTTTGCGGCCATTGCAGTCCTCTCGTCAGGCTATATGACGATTTTTTGACGGTTCGTGGGAATAGTGTCATATTAGGTGGGATGGCAGTCGAAGTCAAGCGACCGGTCACGCGACCCACCTCCTTTATCTTCACCTTGTACGGAGATCTGGCGCACCGCGAAGGAGGCGACCTCTCGCTTTCGGCTGGAGCCCTGATTCGCCTGATGGGAGCGTTCGGCGTCTCGGAAGGTGCCGTGCGCCAAGCAGTTTCGCGGATGGTGCGCCAGGAGTGGCTGTTGAGCGAGCGCCGGGGCAGCCACGCGTACTATCGCGTCACTGCGCGCGGTTTGCGGCGCATCGAGGAACTGAGCCCGCGCATCTACGGGCCGGTCATCGATTGGGACGGCCGCTGGCGAATGCTCACCTATACGGTCGAGGAAACTCGCCGCGAACGCCGCGATCGTCTGCGTAAGGAGCTCGCCGTATTAGGCTGGGCTCCCCTATCCGCGTCGACCTGGATATCGCCGAGCGACTCGCTCGAGGCGGCGCGCCGGGTCGCCGAGTCGGTCGGCGCGCTGGATGCCGTGAATCTCTTCGCGGGGATCTACTGCGGCCCGTCGGGCGATCGCGATCTCGTCGCGCGGTGCTGGGACCTCGACGCCATCGCGACGGCTTACCGCGAGTTCGTGGACCGGAATCGCGAACGGATGGGGCGCGAATTCGACGACGAGGGGGCTTTTGTCGAGCGGCTCTGGCTCGTGCACGACTATCGGAAATTCGTGTACCTGGATCCGGGACTGCCCAGCGAGTTGGTGCCGGCGCATTGGCCCGGGACGACTGCGGCGGCGATCTTTCGCGAACGCTACGCACGCCTCGGACCGAAGTCGCAGCGCTACTTTAGAACTTCAACCAACGTCTCATCCTAGGCGAACGGAGCGGCGGGCGAGCGCGTCGAACCGACCCGGCCATGCCCAAACGCGTTTCCATTCTGTTTGCCGGCTTCGCGCTGGCGCTCGCTTTCGCGGCCTGCAACAATAGCTCGTCGACCATCACGCCGACGCCGGCGCCTTCCGGCACGATTACGCCGAATCCGAAGGACCGGTCGGCGGCGATCGAGGTCACGATTCTCCAGTCGCCCGCGCCGCATATTCCCGTGCAAATCTCGACGCCGCGCTCCAGCTCGAGCCCGCGGCCCGGAACGCCGTTCGCCACGCAAAATACCGGCAAAAAGGGCATGACGATTTTCCGCAAACTCAATCCCACGAAAACGTATTGCTGGGTCGCTCAACTCGGCAGCGGGCAAACGTCGTCGACCTGCGCCAGTTGGGACGTCTGGCAGACGAGCATCATTAGTTTAGGTACGTAGCGTTTTTTCGACCGCACCGTCGATCGAAACGGCGCGCTTACGCTTGCGCGCACATCGGCTAGACGATTTCGCGTCCTTCGAGCGCATGTGGGCAGACCCAATCGTCGTCGCGCACATCACCGGCATCCCGTCGACGCGCGAGCAAAGCTGGTCGCGGCTGTTGCGCTACGCGGGCCATTGGTCGCTTCTGGGCTACGGCTATTGGGCGATCGAAGAACGCACTACGGGAGCGTTCGTGGGTGAAGCCGGGTTCGCCGATTACCACCGCCAGATCGAACCGTCGCTCGACGGCATCCCGGAATTGGGGTGGGTCTTAACGCCGGCGATGCACGGCAAAGGGTATGCCACCGAAGCGGTGCGCGCGACGATCGAGTGGGCGGCGCAGCATTTTCCCGGCGGATCGAAGATTGGCTGCATCGTCGCTCCGGAAAACGCCAAGTCGATTCGCGTCGCGATCAAGTGCGGTTTCGCGCTCGCCGCCGAAACGGCGTATCTGCAGTCGCCCGCGTTGATGTATCTGCGCGACCTCGGTTAGTTACTCTTCGTCGTCGTGAAGGTGCAGGTGCGAACCGTCCTCGGCTTCGGACAACACGTCGCGAGCTTCCGCGAGAACGGCACGCGACAACGGCCGTTTCGGCGTTTCGATGGAGCCGGGATCGGCTAGAAAGTCGACTTCGCTCCAATCCTCCCACGTCTCGAGCGGTTCGCCGTCCCCTTCGGCCGGAAAGCGCACGCAAAAACCCTGTTCCACGTGCATGCCGACCACGCTGACGCGCGTACCGCGCGGAAAGTAGGCTCCGTCCTTCCAAAGGGTGCCGTACGTCGTATCGTATTCGCCGCCGATGCGGATCGCTTCAACCATGCTCGTCAGGTTATACCCGAAACGGATCCATCGGTTTCTCGCCGACGTACGTGAGCAGGCTCTTGGTTTCGCTGTAGGACCGCATGGTTTCGATCCCGAGTTCGCGGCCGTACCCAGACTGCTTGTAGCCGCCGAACGGCACGCCCGGGAAGATGGCATAGGGCGTGTTGATGGCGACGGTGCCGCACCGTACGGCGCGCGCAACGCGATTGGCGCGACCGATATTCTGCGACCACACGCTCGCCGACAGTCCGTAGTCGCTATCGTTGGCCAGCGCGACGGCATCGGCCTCATTTTCGAAGCGGACGAATGTGACGACGGGCCCAAATATTTCTTCGCGCGCGATGCGGTGTGACGGATCCGCCTCGAACGCCGTGGGGCTCCAAAAGAGTCCCGACGTGAACGGATCGGCCAAAGACGGCGGACAGCCGCCGAAGATCGCCTTCGCACCTTCGAACGCGCCGATTTGGCAATACGATTTGATCTTCTCGTGCTGCTCGCGCATCGTGATCGCTCCCACGTGCGTCTGCGGATCTTCCGGATTCCCGACGCGCAGCTTAGCCGACTTCTCGGTGAACGCCGCGACGAAACGGTCGTAGATGCCGGCCTGCAGCAGCACGCGCGACCGTGCTTCGCACGTCTGGCCGGCGTTGTAGTAGATGCCGTAGAGCGCGCCGGCAACCGCGCCGTCGAGGTCGGCGTCGTCGAAGACGACCGACGGCGACTTTCCGCCGAGCTCGAGCGTGACGCGCTTGAGGGTTTGCGCGGCGGTTGCGGCAACGATTTTTCCGGTCGCGGTGGATCCCGTAAAGGCGATTTTATCGATCGCCGGGTGCTCGACGATCCATTGACCGAGTTCGCGCGTCGAACCGGTGACGACGTTGAGCACGCCTTCAGGCACGCCCGCTTCGAGTGCGATCTTACCGAGTTCGATTGCCGTCAACGGCGTTGCGGGCGCCGGCTTGAGCACGATCGTGCAGCCCGCGGCGAGCGCCGGCGCGACTTTCCACGATGCCAGCAGCAACGGAAAGTTCCAGGGGACGATGGCTCCGACGACGCCGACCGGTTCGCGCAGCGTACTCGCCAGATACGTCGGCAGCGGCGGCGGTATCGTTTCGCCGTAGTTCTTCGTAGCCGCACCGGCGTAAAACTCGTAACAATCGACGATCGCGCCCATCTCGCCCTTCGCGGTCGAAAGCGTTTTGCCGTTGTCGCGCACTTCGAGCAACGCTAGCGCTTCGGAGCGCTCCGCGATAAGCGCCGCCATCTTGGCGACGATCTTCGCCCGCCGCGATGCCGCCATCGACGGCCATTTTCCCGCATCGAACGCTTTACGCGCCGCCGCGACCGCGGCGTCGACGTCGGACTTAGACGCTTCGGCAACGTCGGCGAGCGCCGCGCCGGTCGCGGGATTGGAGTCTTCGTAGGTGCCGCCGTTTTCGGCACCCCGCCACTCGCCGCCGATGAGGAGCTGCGTCTTTGCTTTTTCCGAAATCATGCTTTCTCGATTCGTTCGAAGATCGTTGCGATGCCCTGGCCGACGCCGACGCACATCGTTGCAAGTCCGTAGCGGCCGCCGCGGCGCCGCAGCTCGTGCAGCAGCGTCGTCGTCATGCGCGCGCCCGAGGCCCCGAGCGGGTGTCCGAGCGCAATGGCACCGCCGTTGACGTTCGTCAGCTCCGGCGACAACTCCAGGTCGCCGGCACAAGCTAACGCCTGCGCTGCAAACGCCTCGTTGATTTCGACGAGGTCGATCGACTTGGCGTTCAGGCCGGCGTGACGCAACGCTTTACGCGTCGCGGGAATCGGTCCCAAACCCATAACGTCGGGCGCTACGCCGGCTGACGCACAGGCGATCAGCCGCGCCATCGGCGCCAATCCCATCCGCTTCGCGGCGCCGGCTTCACAGAGCAGCAGCGCCGCCGCGCCGTCGTTGATGCCCGACGAATTACCGGCCGTCACGGTGCCGCCGTCCTTGAAGGCGGGCTTGAGCTTCGCCAACGCCTCGAGCGTCGTTTCGGGACGCGGATGCTCGTCTGCACCCACTCCGCCGACCGGCACCAGTTCGTCGTCGAAAGCGCCGCGCTGCATCGCCGACTTGCACTTCATCTGCGATTCGTATGCAAACCGATCTTGTTGCGCGCGAGAGACGCGATAGCGCTCCGCCACGTTTTCCGCCGTCCGACCGAGGGAAACGGTCCAGCGTTCGGGCATCGACGGATTGACCATACGCCATCCCAGGACCGTGTCGTACAGTTCCTGTTTGCGCCCGAACGGCGCATCGCTCTTCGGCAGAACGTACGGCGCGCGCGTCATCGATTCGACACCCCCGGCGATCATCGCATCGCCTTCGCCGAACGCAATCGCTTGGGCCGCGGAGTTGATCGCCTGCAGGCTGGATCCGCACAAGCGGTTGACGGTCGCGCCGGGAACCTCGACCGGCAAGCCCGCGAGGAGGACGGCCATGCGCGCGACGTTGCGATTGTCTTCGCCGCTCTGATTGGCGGCACCGAAATGCACGTCGTCGATTTCCTCGGGTGCGATGCCGGTTCGCTCGACGATGGCGCGCACGACCGTTGCGGCTAAGTCGTCGGGACGAACGAGCGAAAGGGCTCCGCCGTAGCGGCCGATCGGCGTGCGAACGGCATCGATGACCCAAACGTCACGGGACATAAGCGGACGTCTCCACCGGTTCGGCGGGAGCCTCTTGTTCGACGTCGAGTACCCAGAGCGAGCGGTGCGGACCGAACGCGCTGCCTTCGTTCTCGGCCAGACGCTGGAGGATGCGCGTCGCACGCGCTCCACCGATTTCGCGGCCCCACGCGATCGGACCGATCGGATAGTTCACACCCAGACGCATCGCCGTGTCGACGTCTTCTGCGGTGGCCACCTCTTCGTGGACGGCCGTAACGGCTTCGTTCACGATCGACGCCACCACGCGACCCAAAAACAACCCTGGCACGTTCTCTACCAACATCACGCCCTTGCCGATGGATTCGAAGAGTTCTTGAGCCAGCTCGAGCGCGTCGTCGGAAACGGATTCGGTATCGACGATCTCGACCGCACGCTGCCCGGAGAGCGCGCCGAGAATGCCGTAACCCACGAGACGCTCGGGATGGCGCAGGCTATTGGCGCAGGCGGCGACGTCGGTGGCATAAGCGTCGACGAATAGGATCGTTTCGGGCCCCAGCAATCCGTCGAGGGCCGCGATGGTTTCACCGCGATCGGTCGTTCCGTCGCCGACGTCCACGACGATCGTCGTGCCGGCGGGAATCTCGTCGAGGAACTCGTCGTTTTCGATTCGCGAGACGCTCCGGTAGCGCTCTTCGAGCAACTGCGCGAGCTCGTCCGCCACGCCGCCGAACCCGACGAGCGCGATGCGTTCTTCGTCGTTCGGTTCGTCGTCGGGCATTCCGACGGACAAGTTCAGCTTCTTGCCGGTTTCCGGATAGTCGTAAAAGCCGCGGCCCGATTTGCGCCCGAGACGACCCTCCTCGACCATGGCCCGCTGCAGAGCGCTCGGAATGAGACGCGCTTCGCCCGTTCGCTCGTATACGGATTCGCTCGTGGCGAGATTGACGTCGAGACCGATCATATCCATCAGCTCGAACGGACCCATGCGAAATCCGGCGGCGCGCGCGAGCGCGTCGAGCTCTTCTACCGAAGCGAGGCCGCGTTCGAGCGCACGCAGCGATTGGAGATAGTACGGACGAGCGACGCGATTGACGATGAATCCCGGCGTATCCGCGGTAAGAACCGGCGTCTTGCCGATGCGCTCGACGAATGCGTAGGCGCGCTCGATCGATTCGTCGGACGTCTCCGGCGCGTGCACGATCTCGACCAGCTTCATCGCGGCCGGCGGGTTGAAGAAATGCAAGCCGAGAACGCGTTGCGGGCCGCTGGCGGCGCCGGCGAGATCGGCGACGCACAACGACGAGGTATTCGTTGCGATCAACGCGCCGGGTGCGAGTGCCGCTGCGAATGCCGTCAAGACGTCGCGCTTGAGCTCGAAGCGCTCCGGGACGGCCTCGATGGCGATCGACGCGTCGCTCGAGCTGGGAATCGCGTCGAGCCACCCGATTCGCTCGACGATTGAAGCATCACCAGCGCGCTGTGCGTCGCGCAGCAGCCGCTCGACCGCGCGTTCGCGTGCCGCAGCGTCGGGCTCGACGATCTCGACGCCGTAACCGCCGCGCGCCGCAACGAAGGCGATGCCGGCACCCATCGTGCCGCCGCCGGCTACCAAAACGCGATCTTCCATACGCCGGGCATTCGCCGCAGCGGCGCGAAAGGCCCGGCATATGCAGAAGCCGCACTGGACGAGGCGCTCGTCGAAGTACTTGGTCGAATCGCCGTTCATGCGTCTGCGCGCCGACGAGATCGAGCTGCCGGACGGAACGATCGTTCCCGAGTACTTCATCCGTGAGTCCGCCGGATTCGTCATCGCGTTTGCCGTGACGCCCGAAGATCGCATCGTCGCAGTACGACAATACCGCTACGGCAGCGACGATATTCATCTCGAGTTGCCCGCCGGAATGGTGGACGACGGCGAGGATCCGCTGGCGTGCGTCAAACGGGAGCTATCGGAGGAGACCGGCTACGAATCGGCAGCATGGGAGTTCGTCGGCGCCTACTATGCCGAGCCCGTGCGCTCCGCGGCGAAAGCGCACGTCTTCTTCGCCGCCGGCGCTCGCCGCACGCGCGAACCCAAACTCGATCCCACCGAAGCGCTCGAGGTCGAGCAGATCGCCGTTGCAGACTTTCGTGAGATGCTCAAAGACGGACGGATCGACCACGGCCACACGCTCACCGCCGGTTACCGCGTCTTGGATTATCTCGGACGGTTGTAGTCCGGGCCCCTAAGGCGGTACCGTAATGCTGGCGGCGCGGTGCCGGCAAATCACCGTTCTGGTGCCGCGGATCGCGAGAACGCGCCGATTCGTGGCGTGGGCGAGCTCCACGATTTGCTCGACGCATTGCCGGCTTCGCCAATTCGGCCACTGCACGACGGCGAAGAGGTCGCCCGCCGCGTTCACCGCAAACGGAAAGATGGTTCGGACCGACAGTACCGTTCGATAATCGTGGCCGGCGGCACCGTATTCGAGAACCGCCGAAGCTTTGGGGGGACCTTGCGCCAGCGCGTACACGTTGCCCGCGGCATCGGCTTTCACGTCGGAAAAAAACGCGTAACCTTTGGGAAGGTCGAGAACGCGCGAGGGCGCGACGCGGCCGTCTTGGCCCGCAGGATATTCCGCAATCTGCGAACCCAAGAAGCTGCTGCCGCCCAGCGCGTACACGTTCCCCGCGCCGTCGATAGCGAGCTGGTGAATCAGTCCGCGCCGCGGATCCACAATCAACCGGCGCAGCGGCGGAATTTTGCCATAACGATTCACCGGAAACTCATCGATCTCGAGCGTA